>JAGQPC010000067.1 GCA_020426925.1 Planctomycetales bacterium
CTTTGCAGGCAGATCGCTCGTTCAAGCAGTCATTCAAAATCTTTGCCGGACCAAAAAATCCCGACGTGCTCGAGCTTTACGGATTGGAAGAGACGATTTCATACGGATGGTTCGCACCGATTGCAAAAGGCTTGACTTGGGTCTTGCATTTCTTCTACGGCATCATCGGCAACTACGGGATTGCGATTATCTGCCTGACGGTTTTGGTGCGAGGTTGCTTGTTGCCGTTCGGTCGTCAGCAGGCAATGAACGCCGCTCGCATGCAAGAGCTGTCTCCGGAGATTAAAAAAATCAATGAGAAGTACAAAGACGATCTAACGAAGCGATCGGAAGCTCAACGCGAACTCTTCCGCAAGAATAACTACAATCCGCTCGCCGGCTGCCTGCCCATGTTCTTGCAGCTGCCGATTTTCGTCGGCCTGTATCGAGCCCTCAGTGTTGACATTGAACTGCGACTGGCACCGCTGATTCCAGGTGTGCAGTGGTGTTCGAATTTGGCTGCTCCTGACCAGATGTTCCGGTGGGACGGATTCATGCCGGCGTTCTTTGCGGGGACGAACGGTTTTCTCGGCCCCTATTTCAACTTGTTGCCGTTGTTTTCAGTTGGCTTGATGATCGTGCATCAAAAGTTGTTTGCTCCGCCTCCGACGGACGAGCAGCAAGAGATGCAGATGAAAATGATGAAGTACATGATGGTCGTCTTCGGCTTCATGTTCTTCCGAGTTCCAGCAGGACTATGTTTGTACTTCATCACTAGCAGCCTTTGGGCGGTCGGTGAGCGAAAACTGCTGCCAAAGCCGAAGCCCAAAGCGGCAAAGACGGTCGAAACTGCACCGCAAAAGTTCACGTCGACCAAACGTGCAAGCAAAGAAAACAGTCTTCTGGCGAAGATTCAGGAAGCCATCGACCAGAAGCAGAATCCTCAGCCACAACAAGCAAACGGGGCGGCGAGAAAACGAGAACGCGATCAGCAGCGCAAAAAGAAGAAGAAAAAATGAAGTTCTAGTTCGCTCAACTACTTAATCCATCCGTTCGCTTTGGCTTCGTCGTAGCCTTTCTTGCGAAGGATAGAAGCGGGATTATCGAGATTCCCGTATCCCCATTCATGAAGCGTGGACCGATCGCCGTTGTAGTCGGAATGCGTCTGTTCGCGAATGATGTCGACAATGCCGAGTTCTGTCGCCAGCTTCCAAGTTTCCGCTTTTGTTAAGTACATCAGAGGCGTGTGAATGCGAAAATCGATCTCCATGGCCAATGATAGCGAAACGCAAATCGCATCGACAAACGCTCGTCGACAATCCGGGTAGCCAGAGTAATCGGTCTGGCACATTCCTCCGACCAGATCCGAGATGTCTCGAGTGTACGCGTGTCCTGCGGCGAGCGTCAGAAACAAGGCGTTCCTTCCCGGCACGAATGATGCGGGCAGCGATCCGTCTTTTTCATGCGCTGCCGAAACGTCTTTTTCGTGCTCGGTTAGCGCAGATCCACGCAGAGTCCCTCGAATGTCGCTGACGTGAAACGGCACGTCAGCGTCCCGCGCGATCGTGGCGGCTTGGTCGAGTTCGACAACATGCTTTTGTCCATAGTTGAAGCCGATCGCTTCGACGCGTTTGAACCGCTCTTTCGCCCAGTAAAGACACGTTGTGGAATCTTGCCCACCTGAGAAAAGTACGAGCGCTGAACCGTGATGAGTCGCATGCATGTTTTCACATTCGAATGGTGATTGTCGGTCTTGAAGTAAAGCCAGAAGTTCTATGCCTAAGCGTGACATTGCAGGGCAAGAATGACAATAGTCGAAAATGTGCTCGGCGCTGTAGCTTCTGCAGACAAGTCATCGCTCGATCTTCGAATGCTTAACGCTCCCAAGTGCCGGTTTTTCCCGGAAAACTTTTTCGCCATCTCAATTCACGCCGTAAACGAAAACAGTGGCGTAGAGTTCAACCGGACGATGCCATAAAATCCGGGCTCAACTCCAGTAACGCAAATTCATATCAGACCTCGACACGACTAGGAGCATAGCAAATGGACGCAGACGAAATCCTGTTGGATGCTGAAGAGCGAATGGACAAAGCCATCGAGGTACTAAAAAAGGCTTTGAGTGGGATTCGCACCGGACGGGCCAATCCGGGGCTTGTTGATTCACTGCGAGCAGACGTATACGGATCCCCGACTCCAATCAAACAGATCGCGTCGGTTGGCGCGCCCGAACCAACGCAGATCGTCATTCGGCCCTATGATGCCAGCACGATTAAAGACATCGAAAAAACAATTATCGCCAGCGACTTGGGACTGACGCCTCAAAACGACGGCCGAGTCATCCGCATCAACATCCCGGCACTCTCGGGCGAAGTTCGCAAGAAAATGGTCAGTCGGATCAAGGAGCTTTCCGAGGAAGCAAAAATCTCCATTCGCAACATACGACGCGACGGGAACAAAGCAGCCGAGCAATCCGAGAAAGACAAAGTGATCAGCGAAGACACTCGCGACGACATCAAAGACCAAATTCAAGAGCTGACAAAGAAGTACGAAACTCAGGTCTCCGATATGGCGAAGGCTCGGGAAAAGGAAGTGCTGGAAGACTAGTAGTCCAATGCATCTTGGTTTTCGAGTAGCTCGCAGTGGATCTTGCTAAAGATCCCGTGTGCCGCAAAGTTTAGCAACTTCCAATGCCGGAGAATTAAGCTGACACAAACTACTAGTTTGGAGGCTGTTGCAGTGTGTCTCGTTTGCGAAAACGGAAGTGCATCCTGAGCGGACGAACGGGGAATCGCAGCGGGTAGTCTTCAGTAGACAACGATTCATCAGGGCGTAATTGACGCGCCCTTTGTTCATGGAGTTGATCAAATGCCTTCATTTGCCGTGATCCTAGCTGCGGCTGGTAAGAGTTCGCGTTTCAATGATCAGCATTACAAGAAGCCATTTGCGCCACTGGCTGGCAAAGCGATGTGGCTTCACGCGGCGGAGAAAGTGCTGGCTCGCAACGACGTCAAGCAAGTGATCATTGTGCTCGCGCCAGAAGATGTGGAAGACTTTCGCGCAAAGTTTGGCGCTAACATAGCGATCCTGGGCATCGAAGTTGCGCAGGGCGGTGCCGAACGTGCTGATTCGGTTCAAAACGCTTTAGAAAAAGTAAACGAAAACATCGACTACGTCGCGATTCACGATGCAGCGCGGCCCTGTATTGTCGACGAATGGATCGACCGAGTTTTCAAAGCCGCCCAAGATTCCGGAGCTGCGATCCTCGCGACTCCCGTGACTGGAACGCTAAAACGCAGTCGCAGTGGCAAGACAATTGATGAAACCGTCCCACGTGATCACTTGTGGCAAGCTCAAACTCCTCAAGTGTTCAAGAAGCAGATTCTCATCGAAGCGTATGCAAAACGAGGTTCTTTGCAGGCGACTGATGATGCTCAAGTCGTGGAGGCAGCAGGGCATAAGGTCTCGATCGTGAATGGATCCGCAATGAACATAAAGGTTACCACCAAAGAAGATTTGCGTATCGCCGAGCAGATGCTGAAGGCCCTTCCGAAGCCGAAACTCAAAGGAACCGGGAATCCGTTTGCGAACGACGACATGTGGCGATAACAATCATCAGGCTATGTGATTGCTGGAAAGTGCTTCGTCGGCGTGACGCGGCACGGTGTTTTTGAATTATTCTTCATTGTCCACTGGAGTAGTACCATGAAACTGTTTCTTGCTGTTTTGATTTCAACGATCGTCGGTTCCGCGGCAATTGCCGATGACGGCGCGACGAAAAAACAGTTCTACGAATTGCGCCAGTACCAACTGAAGTCGGAAGAGGAAGCTGGCAAGTTGGATACGTACTTAGCAGAAGCTCTTATTCCTGCTTTGCGGCGTCACGGCGCCGGACCCGTTGGAATATTTCGCGAAATCAAGCCATCAGAAAATTCTGTGCGTTTTGTGCTGATTCCGTATGACTCGGCCGACAAAGTTGCGATGGCGATTCCCGCGTTACTGAAAGACAGCGAATATCAAAAAGTCGCAGCCGATTACCTGGCGAACAAAGATGCCGCGTTCACTCGAATTCGCACCGAACTGCTTCATGCGTTCGATTGCATGCCGCAACTGAAAAAGCCAAAGCAAGGACAAAACGATCGCGTGTTTGAACTGAGAATCTACGAAAGTGCAACGGAACAGCTTGGTGATTTGAAAGTTGAAATGTTCAACGCGGGAGAAGTGCCGATCTTTTTGGACTGCGGCATCGAGCCAGTGTTTCTTGGGCAAGCAGTCGTTGGCGACTTGATGCCCAGCTTAACTTACATGACGGTCTACGACAGCATGGAAGCGAAGGCCGAAGCATGGAGTAAGTTTCCGAAGCACCCGGACTGGCTGAAGCTGAAAGACGTTCCGAAATACCAAGGCACTGTTAGCAAGATCCACAAATGGGAGCTTGTTCCCGTTGCAGGTTCGCAGCTTTAGTAGTCGCAGGGACCTCGGTCTTCAGGTAGCTTGCAGTGGATCTTGCTAAGCTAAAGATCCCGTCAGTCAAGGAGTGTAGTAACTTCCACTACCAGAAGATTAGGCTGACACAGACTACTAGCCCTTCCGCTTATAATCACAAGATGATCGACTGCTCGTCGGCCCATGTGCGCCGAGCGGTCACATTTTCACCAGAGCGGCAAGCGATTCGGTCTGGACCAGTGGATTCTTGCGAGTAGCACATCGCCGCGATAACCGCCTCGCGGCATCCATTCTCCCACGGTGACCCACGATTCGTGCGGGCTGACATTTGTGACGTCGAAGTTGCCCATCAACGCGACGCTGTCCGGATCGTTGATGCCATCTCCAACCAGCGGCAACACAACACGCTCGGTCGATTTGATCAGGCAGCGTTTTTCTGTATCGACTTGCGCCAGCCAAAGTGGTGATCGCCACCGAATGACCGATTCGTTCGAAGGATCCTTTCGAGTGTAAACAAGAAACAATCCGTCGCTGTGAGTCAGCCAGTGCTGTTGAGTCGTCGACATGGTAAGTGGAGTGCCGTCGTCCCATGACCAAGCTCGTTTTGCTTCCCACGTCAAACCGTCTCGGCTGACGCTAACGTAACCTCGATCGTCTTCGGCTCG
>JAGQPC010000068.1 GCA_020426925.1 Planctomycetales bacterium
CTTCCGACCAATTGGTGTTGGACCCGGTTCTGCTGTATCGCTTCCTGCTTGGTAATGCAAATGTTTATGCATTCTTTGACGACTCCGTCCTGGAAGGCATGAACTACTTCCTCGGCGATACCTACCGAGTCGAATCTGGGGCCGTTCGCTGCTACCAAGCCGACTTTGATAAGACGCGACCCGACAATTCGCGAATTCATCGCTTCTTTGCATCCCAAGAAGTGATCGATAACGAAAAACCGGTCATCACCGCGATCGCCAATGGATTCGCCCGAAACAGCAACTGTTTCTACCCCCGCGATGTGACCCAGTTCGCCGATATCTTTGCCCTGCGGCGTGCCGAGACGATCAAGAAACTACTTGCGCGAGCTAGCGACCCAGATACTGAAACATCCGAAGAACTGAAAATGTTCATGGAGGAAAACGAGCGTCTTGAAAAGGAACGCACCGAATACGAAACGCTCGCCGAACAATGCATGCGAGAAAAGGAACAAGCCGAAACCGCACTCGGGAACGCTCAGTATCGGATTCGTGAAGCCGAGAGTTTGAAGAAGCAATTTGCGGGTGCGGAGCAGATCCAACAGGCCATCGCCTCGTTTGCGAAGCTGCCTTCAACGCTTCCAGAAGTCCTAACCAAGATCGGCCAACTCTTTCCCCAGAAAGTCGCGATTTCAACCAACGCCTTCAAGACCGCCGGCGAACACGCTCAAGCCCAGGCCCATTGGCGAAAAGCGGAAAGCGTCATGAAAGCCTGGGAGATGTGCTTTGATTTGGTCACCAAAGGCCATCACTTGTTTTTTGAGACAGACGGTGGCGATAAAGAGAAGCTCTACAAGGAGCAAACCGGAATCGACATGGCCATGACCGAAGGGAAGCAAACGAAGAAAGACTCCCGTTTGATGGATCTTCGTCAATTAGAGTTCGACGGCCATCAGCACGACATGACTCCGCACCTTAAATACGACAATAAGCCTGAGAAGCTGATACGAATCCACTTTGCCATCGACAACGACAACAAACGCCTAATTATCGGCCATGTCGGGCCGCACCTCGAGAATGCCACATCACGAACCGTTTCGTGAACCCTCGGCCTCGAATCCAAAACAACTCGCCAATGACGGGCGATTCCCCTTAGAACTTGATTGATTGAATGTCCGAAAAGAAATACCGCAAGAAGCTGATCGAAGTAGCCTTACCTTTGGAAGCCATCAACGTGGCGTCTGCACGGGAGAAGTCGATTCGCCATGGTCATCCGTCGACGTTGCACCTGTGGTGGGCGCGGCGGCCGCTGGCGGCTTGCCGGGCAGTGTTGTTTGCATCTTTGGTGAACGATCCCGAGGACGATCCGATGTACGGGATCGATGAGAACACCGCTTACACCGAGCGCGCGAAGCTATTCGATTTGATCGAACAATTAGTGCAGTGGGACAATAGCAACAACCCTCGTGTGATCAACGCGGCGCGGTTGGAGATTGCTCGCAGTATTGCTGCGAACAAGGTGGCCGATAAAGAACTCAAGGACGATACGCCGCTGGTAGCCAATGCGCCCGAGTTGCCGGCAGAGCAGGCGAAGTACCTGCCCGAGCCGCCGAAGGAGTACACGGCAAACGATGTTCGGTTCAAGATGCCAAGTCTCAAGCCCGAGCAGGTCAATCATTTTCTTGCTCACTACGCACCCCCGGTGCTCGATCCGTTCGCCGGCGGCGGTAGCATTCCGCTGGAAGCTCAGCGATTGGGTCTGCGAGCCTACGCCAGCGATCTCAACCCTGTGCCGGTTTTGATCAATAAAGCGCTCATCGAGATACCTCCCAAGTTCGCTGGCCAGCCGCCAGTCAATCCCGACGCGCAAAAGGGAAAGCTGAAATCGAAGCAGTGGAACGGTGCCGAAGGACTCGCCGACGACGTCCGTTACTACGGTAAGTGGATGCGAGACGAGGCGGAGAAAAGAATTGGGCACTTGTATCCCAAGGTAAAAGTAACACAGGAGATGGCCAACAATGGAAGACCTGATCTGGACCCGTATGTCGGGCAAGAACTGAATGTCGTTGCTTGGATTTGGGCACGTACAGTGAAGTCACCGAACCCCGCCGCGAACGGCAAGTACGTTCCCTTAATTAACTCATACTGGCTGTCACAAAAGAAGTCCCGAGAGACTTACTTTTGGCCGGCGTTGCATGATGGCGAAGTTCGATTTGAAATTAGGGTAGGCAAGCCAGACGCTGATGCTCTGGCGCTGATCAATGCGGGCACAAAGTTATCGAGGGGATGCAATTTCAAGTGCCTGATTTCTGATCAGCCGATGCGTGAGGAACACATAAAGGCCGAGGGAATGGCGGGAAATCTCGATGAGATGCTCGTCGCCATCGTTTGTGAAGGACAACGGGCGCGCGTTTATCTTCCAGCGATTACGCTTCATAAAGACGCAGCCCACGTTGAACGTGCTGAGAACATTGCAGATATCGAAGCGGACATCTCATTAGACAAGAGAGCCCTTTGGTGTTTGCTGTATGGGCTCACTTCCTTTGATAAGCTGTTTACGCCGAGACAACTACTCGCGTTATCGACGTTTAGCGATCTTGTGGATGATGCACGCCTTAAGGCACTAGAGGACTCACAAGAAAATCAGGACTATGCGAATGCAATTGCAACTTTTTTGGCGTTTGGAGTAAGTCGCAGTGCGGACTTTTGGAGCAATCTTTGTACGTGGGCACCGCAGGCGAAGAACGAATTAGTTGCACACGTATTCGGACGGCAAGCGCTTCCTATGGCGTGGGATTTTGCCGAAGCTAACCCGTTCTCGAACAGTGGCGGAAACTTTGAGAAGAACCTAGGTTTTGTAGTCAAGACAATTAATTCGTTGGCACTTGGTAGCTGTGGAACCGCAATTCAACGCGATGCAACAAGTACGATCGCTTCACCTGACGCCCCCCTGATATCTACTGATCCGCCATATTATGACAATATCGGATACTCGGACCTATCGGACTTTTTTTATGTGTGGTTGCGTCGAACATTAAAGAATGTCTATCCCGAATTAACGTCGACGATGGTAACTCCCAAGTCGTCCGAGCTTATCGCGTCACCTTACCGAAACGAAAATTCAAACTCGAAAGCGAAGACGTTTTTCGAAGTTGGACTCGGCAATGCGTTCCAGAGATTTCGCGAAGCAGCAAGTGACACATTTCCCCTTTCAATATTTTACGCATTTAAACAGAGCGAATCTGATTCTTTGGGAAATGCCTCAACAGGATGGGAAACTTTCCTAACGGGAGTTATCAATGCAGAGTTTGCTATTACCGGCACTTGGCCAATGCGTACGGAGAGAGACAAGGGACTGAAATCCGGGACTAACGTGCTAGCATCTTCGATTGTGTTGGTGTGCCGCCGGAGAAGCGTCGATGCCGCTTCGATCACGCGCCGCGATTTCGCGAATTCGCTCCGCCGGGAGTTACCGGATGCAATCAAGCACCTACAGTCGGGAAACGTGGCTCCAGTGGATTTAGCCCAAGCGTCAATCGGACCAGGAATGGCTGTATTCAGTCGCTACAGCAAGGTGATCAACGCTGATGGATCACCAATGACGGTCCGCGAAGCCTTGCAACTCATCAATCAAGTTCTTGATGAATCGCTAGTCGAGCAAGAATCGGACTTTGATACCGAAACCCGGTTTGCGATTCGGTGGTTCGAGCAATTTGGAATGCAGGAAGGACCATTCGGCGATGCGGAAACACTTGCCAAAGCGATGGCGGTCTCCGTTAGTGGTGTGGTCGAAGCTGGTATCGCTAAGAGCGGCGCGGGCAAAGTGCGTCTGCTCAAACGCGAAGAACTCAATCCGAACTGGAATCCCAAAACCGACACGCGGCTGACCATGTGGGAGGTGACTCAGTACTTGATCTACCGCCTCGAAACCGGCGGCGAAATGGCGGCGGCCGAACTCGTTCGCGACGTCTCGGGCGAACGCGGCGAGGTGGCCAAAGAACTTGCCTATCGCCTGTACCAAACCTGCGACCGCAAGAAGCTGGCCGAAGAAGCTCGCCGCTACAACGCCTTCGTCGCCAGTTGGCCCGAAATCGTCCGCCTGTCGCGTCAGAAACCGGCTTCGCAACAGCAAGGCGAGCTTGAGCTAACTGACTAGCGCGGGATCGGGCTGACCAAACGAACAATCAATCATCGTCCGTCTAACGGCAAGCAAAGCAAAACGAATCAATATGGCTAAAAGTAATCGCAATCGTGTTGGGGATTCGCTCGACGTCTTCGTCGACGGGATGCTGACGTTCGTGACCCAGGAAATGCAAAGTCGCCATGGCGACGCATGGGAAGAGAAGGTTCGCGAAATCATGCGTGAAAACCCTTCGACTTCCACGAAAGCCACCGCGACAAATATCGCCTGGGACACAGCACTGGTGATCAGTGTGATTATCAAAGAGTGGCAATATCTGTTCCGCAAAAAGCTTGGCCCCGGCGAACGGGCAATGATTCACGAGTTGTCCGATATTCGGAACCGATGGGCACATCAGGAACCTTTCAGCACTGATGATACCCTGCGGGCTTTGGATACGATTCACCGACTCCTTTCATCGGTCGGCGCGGGCGACCAAGCTGCCGAAGTTGATCGGTTTAAGTCGGAAGTGATGCGAACGCGGTTCAAGGAGCTTTCTAAACAGGAAACGCAGCGAGCCAGCAAAGAGGCGTTGTCGGGGCAACCGACTGGCGGACTAAAACCGTGGCGTGAGATCGTTACGCCGCACCCTGATGTGGCCAGCGGTCGCTTCGCTCAAGCCGAATTCGCGGCTGACTTGGCCCAGGTGATCCGCGGCGATGCGACGGACGAGTACGGCAACCCAAAAGAGTTCTTTCGGCGAA
>JAGQPC010000069.1 GCA_020426925.1 Planctomycetales bacterium
CTGCGTCGCCAGCGACATCCGCCGCCACAAGGAGATCGAGCAGAGCCTGCGCGCGGCCAAGGAGCTCGCCGAGGAGGCGAGCCTCGCCAAGAGCCGCTTCCTCGCCAACATGAGCCACGAGCTCCGCACCCCGCTCAACGCGGTGATCGGCTACACCGAGCTCCTGATCGAGGAGGCCGACGATCGCGGCTTCGCCGACTCGCTCGACGACCTCCGGCGGATCCAGAGCTCGGGCAAGCACCTCCTCGCGCTGATCTCCGACATCCTCGACCTCTCGAAGGTCGAGGCCGGCAAGATGGAGCTCCACCTCGAGACCTTCGACGTCAACGACATGGTCGAGAGCGTGCTCAATTCGGTGCGGCCGATGATCGAGCGCAAGGGGCTCACGCTGAGCTCCGAGGTCCCGCCGCGCCTCGGCTTCATCCACGCCGACCAGACCAAGATCCGGCAGATCCTGATCAACCTCCTCGGCAACGCGATCAAGTTCACTGAAGTTGGGAGCGTCGATTTGGCAATCACGTTGGAAGCCGCAGGCAGCAGCACGCCACAGCTGTGTTTCGCAGTAACCGACACCGGAATCGGCATGACTGATGCGCAGCGTCGCCAGATCGAGTCGTTTGATGCGTTCAACCAGGCGGACAGTTCCACGACGCGAAGATTCGGTGGGTCGGGGCTTGGGTTGCGAATTTCGAACTCGTTAGCCCAGATGTTGGGCGGCCAAGTGACGATCGAATCTGAGTTTGGCAAAGGCAGCACGTTCACATTGATTCTGCCGACGGGCGATCTCGCCTCCACGCGGTTGGTAAGCCCCGATGAGATCGCCAAGATTGAGCGCAAGCCGACGTCTCAACTTGATGACAACACCGCGTCGTTGACAAACGTACGACTCCTTTTTGCGGAAGACGGTTTAGACAACCAGCAGTTGGTTTCCTGTATCTTGCGCAAGGCCGGTGCAGATGTCGAGGTTGTCGACAACGGAAAGGAAGCCTTAGATCGAGCGATGCAGGCGGCGGAGCAGGGCACTCCCTTCGATGTCATTTTGATGGATATGCAAATGCCCGTGATGGACGGCTATACGGCCACGACCGAGCTTCGAAAACATAACTTCGACCTCCCTGTGATTGCTCTCACCGCGCACGCAATGGCTGAAGATCGGCAGCGATGCTTGGACGCTGGCTGCAGCGACTTCGTCGTCAAACCGATCAATCGCGCCCGTCTGATTCAAGTGATTGGTAATTCGGTTGTCACGGGAAATTCTCCGAGTCCAACGATAGGACCGTTTCTGCAGCAGGCATAGAGAAGGACGGTCCCTCGCGACCTCCGGCACCAATCCTTTGTTAAAAAGTAGAATGTCCCCTTTGCGTCGTCTGTCCCTTTTGCGTCGTCCGCCATTAAAAGCAAAGGACACATCATCGCCCGCTTCTGTCGCTAAGATAATCCCATCGGTGGCAAATCCAATTGCTAATCCCATAGCGAGCCGCTGACGATCCGCAAAACTGTGTGTCATCGAAAGATTAGCGTTCGCCATCAACTGACCTTCGAGCACGGCCATTGACACTCCGAGTAGTTCCAGCCTTTGGACAAAGCTGCCGGACCACTCGACGTCATCAAGACTCAATTGTGCCCATTCGACATCAAATGACAAGAATGACAACGGAATGGTTCCGTCCAGGTCAACCTCTTCCGGAAGCGAAGCTGACCACCCTGGAAGATCCAGCCCCTCCAGCCGACCACTTGCATCTGCGAACTCGCCAGCCCCGTCAAAGGATTCTTCTAGTCGGGCGGCAGCGGCTAGTGCGCTCGCGGCAAACCCTAGTCCTAGTGCAATTGTAGTGACAATTCTTAAATTGAATTGCACGTTTGACTCCTTCGAACGCTAATAAAGGGGACATGCTACTTTTACGCGTGTTTCGGTCGACCTCTTGGCCGCATTGTCGATTCGAGTCCAAGCTTTTTGCAAGTTCGCTTCTTCCAGTCGTCAGATCCAAAAGGTTGCCCGCGATTGATGCAAGTGTGCATTGCTTCCAGCTCTCCGCTGGTCAACGGTTGATTGACCCAATCGAGCCAGTCGTCTCTCCGTTTTACGGGACCAGCGTGGAGTTTCACCGGTTCAAAGTTCTTCGGCGGCGTGCCAAGTGATGACCAGGGCCAATTTTGAGCCTTGCGAACAGGAATGGTCTTTGCGCGTACCGGATTGCGTTCTACGTAACGCATGACAGTCAACAGATGGTCGTCCGATTGGATTGGAAATGCCTTGAACCTGCCTTGCCAGACGTGACCGGAAGATTCGTAGTGGCGATGGTATCGCCGGACGTGAGCCGTCATCAACCATTGCATCCAGCGGCTCAAGTCACCATCTTCTCTCGGCCACGCGACGAAATGAAAATGATTGGGCATCAAACAAAACGACAGCAACCGCATCGAGACTCGTTCATTTGCTTGATTGAGCAGCTTGAGAAAGGAGCCGTAGTCGGAGTCTTTATGAAAAACCTCATTCCGTGCATTGCCGCGGTTGAAGACGTGTTAACATACATTTCCGACGGAGGCTCGTGCTGTTCTAGGCATTCGATTAGTATACAAAACGCCAATTAAAGTACAATGTCCCCTTTTTAACTCGATCTGAGTCAAAGCCCACGTATGAAGTTACAACAATTCCGTTTACTGTTCGTATTCGCAGTTGCAATGCTGGCGATGTTCGCGCGTTCCGTCCCCGCTGCCGAGACGTCTAGACCTCTCAAGGTGTTCATTTTGGCCGGGCAGTCGAACATGGAAGGACATGCTCGCATTGAGACGTTCGATTACATCGGGGATGATCCAGCGACTGCTCCGCTGCTGAAACGGATGCGGGGAGCAGATGGCAAACCCACAGTGTGTGACCACGTCTGGATCTCGTACTTCACCAGCGACGGCGACGCAAACGGTGAAGGTCATGGCAAGCTGACTGCCGGTTACGGCGCGCGGCAGCAACCTGATCAAGATGGTGGCAAGATCGGTCCGGAGTTCACGTTTGGTCTGACCATGGATACAGCATTCGAGGAACCGGTGCTGATCATCAAGACGGCGTGGGGCGGGAAGAGTCTGCATACAGATTTTCGACCACCGAGTGCTGGGCCGTATGTGTTGAGTGAGTGGCAGAAAGAAAACTATCCCAAACAGGAAGGTCACGGCATTCCGAAAGATTTTGAGAAGTGGAAAGCTGACAAAATCAGAGAAACGGGAGTTTATTATCGCCTGATGATTGAACACGTAAAGCGTGTGCTCGCAGATCCGAAGCGGGTTTGCCCTGATTACGATGAGGCAGCCGGCTGCGAGATCGCTGGCTTTGTCTGGTTCCAGGGTTGGAACGACATGGTGGACGGACACGTGTACCACCGTCATGGCCAACCCGGTCGCTTTGACCAGTACAGCGAATTACTGTCCCACTTCATTCGCGATGTGCGTCGAGACTTGTCCGCTCCGAACATGCCGTTCGTCATTGGCGTGATGGGAGTCGACGGAGCGAACGCAGGCAAAGACATTGTCGAGTTTCGCAAGGCGATGTCCGCGCCGGCTTCACTTCACGAGTTTCATGGCAACGTAGTCGAAGTGCACACCGCTCCATTCTGGTCCGAAGAGCTTGGCGTCATCGACAACAAGCACTCACAAGTGCGGCAGATGAGCTACTTCCTCGATTCCAAGCATAAGGATCACGCCAACGCCGATGGTTCGATGACCGACGAGCAGAAGCGGGAATATCTTAAAAAGTTTGAAGCGGAACTCATTTCTCCGGAAGATGAAGCACTCTGGAAACGTGGCGCATCGAACGCGGGGTACCATTATTTGGGATGTGCAAAGACCTTCGCCCAAATGGGGCAAGCGTTTGCCGAAGCGAATCTTGCAATTCTGAACGGATCGAATCAACAGGCATCTCCGCCACCGGCACCTGAGTTGAAACATGGCGAGATGGCCGGTTATCTGCTGGTGCCGAATGAGAAAGTGCCGGCGACGTTCAACGCAGGTTTTTCTATGTACATCGCGGCGTGGCCGCTATTGAAACAGTATCCCGGACAGCGATTTCAGTCGGGCCTCCCAGGAACCTGGATGTTCGCCCAACCGGTCGATAAGCCGTTGGAGAAAGGCTACTCCGACATCGAAGGTGGTCTGGGCTGGTGGCGAGATACCGAATACGCAACAGAGACTCCAAAGTTCATCATGGGTGGCGTCGCTCCGAACTTTGTCGAATGGGCCAATGGTCCGGGAGCGGGCAAGGGACGCGACTGGGATCGGCCGAACGGCAAATACGCGGTCGCCCAACTGAGTCCCTGGGTGCTGTGGCCGCCGGACGGACTGAATCTCAAGCAAGGCACGCGTGGCGAGTGGTTTGGCTATGGCTACCTTCCGCTGCCACTGACTGAGCCGAAGGCGATGACCGATGGCAAGGAGATTCCGACCGGAAACCAATGCTGGACGCTGTTTCTCAACAGTGAGAATTTCAAAGGGCCCGTGACGTTCTTCACTCCGTACTTCTGGTCCAAGAACGCAGTTCGTGAGCCTCGCTTCGCCGGACACTTGCTGGATTCGCGGCCGTCCAATCCGAACCGAGCGTTGCAAATGGAGACTCAGCACATTCCCAGCGTGGAGGTGACCGATTCTAAGGGCGTGACATATGCACGAGTTACGCCCACTCAGTTTCCGAGTAGTGCGAACGGCGACTCAGCGCTCGTCCATCGTATTACGTCGTACAGCAAACAGGCGTTGTGGGATTCGGT
>JAGQPC010000070.1 GCA_020426925.1 Planctomycetales bacterium
GTTGTCTTTGAAGTCACTCGCATCGACTGCCTGGATGATTTTTCCCACGGCCTCATCTAAACACTTAAGCATCGCGTCGCGGACATCCAGTTGTTCGTGTCGCGGCGGTTTGCTTAAGGGTCCGTGTACCGCATTGAAGGCGACGTACAAAAAGAACAGATTGTCTTTAGACTGCTGATGAATGACACGTTCCGCTTCGGCCGCAAATAGATCCGTTGTGTAGCCATCTTCCTGCAGCGGCTGCTGATTGCGGTGCCAGTCGTATACGGCGAAACGCGCCGGCGCGTTATGTTCGATTGTTTTCGTGTAGTAATCGATTCCCCAGGCGTAGTGTCCGTATTGATGCTGAAAACCTTGCCCCATCGGCAAGTGTTCGTCGAACCATTCACCGCAATGCCACTTGCCGATTAATCCCGTAAAATAGCCGGCGTCTCGAAGAGCTTCTGCAATCGTGCGCTCATTTGTATCGAGTGCATGAATGCGACGCGTCGGCTCGCCCTTGGAGTTTTTCGCCAACGTCAAACCCAGCTTCTTGAGATAGCTCGGTTTGCCAAAATCTTCGGAACGCCAATCCATCCAATTGCGAAATGCATACCGTCCGGTTAAGAACGCACCGCGAGTCGGAGCACAAACAGAATGCGAATAATATTGAGTCAGCCGCAAGCCCTCACTTGCAAGACGGTCCAAGTTTGGCGTCAGTTCGCGATTTCCACCGTTGAAACCCGGCTGAGCCCATCCCATGTCGTCGGCAAGCATAAAAATGATATTTGGCCTGCGTCCCGCCACGTTCGGTTTTGAGTCATCGTCAGCCCAAACCTGGCACGCCGAGCAAAACACTAACACCGCGACTATTGGAATAGCTACTTTCATATTGCCCGACTAGCTCAGATTGATTCGTGTGATTTGCAATTCGCTACACTATACAAAAATGAGACGCCCCAATGTTGTCACTTCGTCAATGTTTGACTCTAGCGGTGACTGGCGGCTAGTTTACTGCACGACTTCGCTTGGAAATCAGTTGATGGCTTACAGGAACAGCTTCTTAGATTTCATGACATGGACCGTCGCCACGAGCGCGCTGTTGGTGCTCGGCTATGCGTTTGCGACTCGATCCGATTCGGGCGATCACAGAATCGATTCAGATGGTGGTCAGCCCACGGTTCACGAGCACGTTTACTCTGATTGCGTTGTGACAAAGGTACTCGACGGCGACTCGATGATTGTCGCAAAGGGCGATGACACGATTGAAGTGCGGCTTGCGGGAATCGACTGCCCCGAATTCGGTCAACGGTTTGGCAATGAAGCACGAGAGATGACATCGAAGCTGTGTCTCAACCAACGCGTTTCCATAAAGCGAATCGATACGGATCGGTACGGGCGAACAATCGCTATCGTTGCCACTGATTCAGTTGACGTTGCAGTCGAATTGCTCCGCCACGGAATGGCTTGGCAATTCAAGGCATTCGATACGTCTGCTGAGCTGTCACAGCTCGAAGAAACAGCACGAAACGCCAAGCTCGGACTTTGGGCCGACGCAAACCCGATCGCACCGTGGGAATTCCGAGAAACTAAGCGTCAGTTGGAATCTCGCGGGGATCAATGACGCGTTTGACGCGCACAACCGCTGCCAGGCCGACGACAATCAAAGCGAATGGGCAGCAAGGATACGGTTCTGGAACTGCTACCAGCGGACGAGGTCCTTTTTCGTAGCCGTTGTCGACAAATGCAAATACAAAGTCTCCAGAATCGAATTCGGCGTCGCCGTTAAAGTCACCGGTGGCCCACGTCGAATTTCCTGCAATGCCGTCTTCATATTGGCCTTGGGCGAACATCAAAACGAAATCGCCGCTGTTGAATTCGCCGTTCAGATCAGAATCACCGAAGTAGACATTTTTGAGATCGTGTACCCAAATCTGGCGATCAGACTGATCCACCAACCCATCGTTGTTCAAGTCGTACGCACGGTTGCTTTCGCCCAGACGAACTTGAAGTGACAGCAGGTCAACATCTTCGACGTCAAGCGAGCCGTTCGCATTGAAGTCACCGGCCAACATTTGAATCACTTGGATCAAATGGTCGACCTTTTGATTTTGCCCACCATTGAACGTTACCGCGACATCTCGCTGTGTACCGTCGTGTTGTAGGAATGAAATCGTCGTTGGGCCATCGTCAGAAATCGGCAACGTGTATGCGCCCGATTCTGTGCTCACTGCGTAGTACGGGGACGTGTCCGAGTCGACACGAACTCCGCCTTGTCCTTCGCCAATGTCGTAGAATCCGTTGCTATTTTTGTCGTCGTAAACGACTCCCGCTGCAAATCGCGAGTTTCCGGTAGAACCAAAGTTCTGCGTGACAACATGTCCTCCGCCGGCTCTGGGAACGACTCCGATGCCCGCTTCTTTCATGACCGCATCGTGGATGTTGGTGCGGTGTCCAGCCGGGTTTTGCATACCTTGGTCGTCGAAATCAGCGTTGTAGCAAGCGTTTCCCGCCCGGTTAAGTATTCCCCAATCTATTTCGAATCCTGCGTGACCGTGTTCGACGCTTGCCGCTGCGGAGAAGACGTTCTCGCTGAGGAAGCTGTTTTGCGGATAACCGATCCGATTTGCACGTTCTCCCAATCCATCGCCCGGTTGAAACGGTGCAGGCGGGTTGTTGGAGCTAAAGTGCGATTGAGTTCCGTTTTCGAGTTGGTCTTGAGAATGCAACTCCGACATCCGCAGCAGGTCTTTGTTAAATGCGAGCGGCTGAGCGGATTGCTCGAAGCACCCCGATTCGACCGACCAGCGATACTGCGCTTCGATGTCTGATCGATCAACCGACCAAGCTTGCAGCTGTGCCGTGACATCTGGATTATTTAACGCCGCAAGTCGCTTGCCTTCTTCAAGCGCGTCCGCCCGAGACCGATTGATCAGTTCGAGGTACAACGTTTCTTCAGCCGACGGTTCGCCGATCGAGTATGCAACTTTTTGGAATTCCGACGCAATCTGTATGTCGTCAATCAGCCAACCCACGCCAACGTCCGTCTGAGTAAACGCTCCACCAGGTGGTTCGAAATCAAGCAGAAAGCGAACTTGGATCTCTTGGCCGGAAAACGGCGACAGAGGAACGGTTTTTAGTCCGAACGAGCCCTCGCCCGGAAAACCGCTTCCCGGTTGTGCGAAAATGTCGTGAGGCCAAGAAGTGCCGCCATCGGTTGAAAGTTGGACTCGGGCAACCTGTTCAGGCGTTGCAGCACCAAGCTGACTGGTAAAGAAAAGTTGTGTCGTCGCTTCCACCGAAATGGTTGGCGTCAGCCGAAACCAGTTATCTTCAAAGTCTGGGTTCGCCAAGTGAAACGCATTGCTCCCTTCGGATACCACTTGAGATTGAATGAGTGGATAGCTTGGTGAAGTGGAATCGACGATATTCGCAAGTCCATTTTCGGCGTTTTCGCTCCAAGTGGAGATTTGTGAGAACGCGTCACTCGCGGCAATCAGGCACAACGAACTCGCGACAATCATCTTGTAGATTGGCATCACATTCGTCCTGAGCTGTTCGTTTATTTGGGGCTATTCGTTTCACGTCAACGAGGAACGAAAACTCAATATAACGAAATCACAAGAACCGATGGCGAGTTTAACCGCGCAAAGAAATCTCGAATTGCCCTTGAATCGCGGCATACGTCTTGCCGCGATTGAGGAAGACCGTTTCTACCGCTTTCGCCAGAAGCTCGGCACGAAGAGCACCAAAATGGCAAAGATTTCGACTCGCCCCAACATCATCAGCCAAGTAAACAACAGCTTCGCGGGCGAACTGAAATGGCCAAAGTTCTGTGTTGCACCAACAGTTCCGAGCCCTGGCCCAATGTTGTTGAGCGATGCCGCAACGGCGCTGATGCTGTCGATCAGTTTGTGATCTACGGAACGAGTTGCCTCGTCGGTGAATCCCCATGTCGAGTCGGGTTCTATCATGATTAAGACGACAAAGCTTGTGACGAAAATCACCGCCATAAAGCAGATATAGACTACGGTGTTCTTGCGCATTTCGGGTGAGACCGCTTGTCTAGCGTTTAGTTTGAGTGTGCGAACGACACTTGGGCGAAATGCTTGCTCTAGCTCTAAAAGCAAGATGCGAAAAAGTAGAACATGGCGGACAACCTTTGCACCACCACCGGTGCTTCCTGCACAACCGCCGATGAACATCAAAACTAACAATGCTCCACGGCCAAAATGATTCCAGCTATCGAAATCATGTGTCGCGAACCCGGTAGTGGTCAGGATTGAAACGACTTGAAACAAGCTGTGCCGAAAGGCATCCGGAACGCTCTGAGTACTATCGTCAGCCGCGCGGTAGTCTTGGTGAGCCAGGCCGAAAGCAGCAACAAGAACCGCGGTAATCAGGATGATGCTGAGGTAAGCACGAAGCTCGGTGTCGCTGAAGACTTCTCGAAACCGGCGGACCAGAAATAGGTACAGCAGCGTAAAATTCATGCCTGCAATAATCATGAACAGGATAATCGTGTAATGAACCACACTGCTGTCGAAATGACCGGCACTCGCGTTGTAAGTGCTAAATCCACCTGTTGCCATCGTGCCAAATGCATGACATAGAGCGTTGAACCATGTCAGTCCTTCAAGCTTTAGCAGTACCGTCAGCAGGCCGTTTAGCCCTCCGTAAATACCGGCAAACGTCCAAGCGACATGTTGAGTTCTGGACTGGCTGGTGGGACCGCTCGCCCCAGTCACTTCGGCTCGCATCATGGCTTTGCCAGCCGAACCGTGCCCCAAGACGACAACGAACAGAACGACGATACCCAGCCCGCCTAGAAAGTGTGTGCTGCTCCGCCAAAAAAGAATGCAGTGCGGAATGAGCCTTGGGTCTTCAAGGTCGGAAAACACCGTCGCGCCAGTCGTACTGAATCCAGACTGCGATTCGAACAACGAGTCGACGAAGCCGGTGCGAATCCAACGAATGCGATAGTTATTAAGGCAGTCATACGAGACGTGTTGATCTTTAGTGCCGGGAAAACGGATGCACGCTTGCCAGTCAGAATCTTTTGTCAGTTCCAGCAGTTTGGACGCGAATTGTCGGTCGATGCTTTCCAATTGATCGCTCGGCAATCCTTTCGCGCCCGCGTCCAGCAGAGCCGACAACACTGCAAACGTTCCTTCATCAACGGGAGCCTTCGCCACCCATTGCTCCCAGACGAACTTGTCGTAGGCATACAATTGAACAGGCCGCAAAGGATTCGCCAACCGAATTGATGCGGCGCGATATGTGTGGGTAAAACAGTATGGCAAGCCTCCCATCACGGTTGCCAAAACCCAACTGAGACCGACGATTGCCATCGCCTCTTTTCGAAATAAGTGGCCAGCACTGTCTCTGCCAAACCACCGAAGTACAAAGCCTGTCGCGACGCAGATTGAGATGCTGATTAGCAGACCGCGAAACCCGTCGGCTTCAAATTCCCCGCTAGTCGGAATGTCCCCGCGGAGTCCAATCTGCGGGAGTGCCCACGGCAGGCTAAAGCCCATCGCCATTGCAATCAACAAGCAAATGGTACCGAGGTGTTTCGCGAGCAACTTTGTGTTCATTGCCTTCGCTCATGACTGTTGCCACAAGCCCCATCGATCCAAGGCACGTTAACGAGTTTCAAACAGAGCCAGCATTTCGTCTGCTTGTTTGTCTTCGACAATGGCAACAACATGGCTGCCGGGCTTCAATCGATCCTTCGGCCCAGGAACCCGAACGAATTCTCGGTTGGACACGGCGACAATCAGGCAAGCGCTGGGAAGAGGAAGATTCAGCAAGTCATGGCTCGCAGCAGCAGAGCCTTCGAATACTTCGATTTGATAAATGCCGATATGACCATTTCCCAAATTGGATCGCGAGATCACGGGCCCGCGGTTCAGGTAACTGAGAATCTGTTGGGCCATCACATTGCGAGGGCTCACAGCAAGGTTGATTCCCAGTTTGGCCACTACGTTCGCATAGTCAGGCCGACTGACAATGGCGAGAATTGTCCCTGCGCCGATCTCTCTAGCTTCGACACAAGCCATGATATTGTTTTCGTCTTCGCCGATGCAAGCGGCAAAGACGTCGGCGCTTCCGACTCGTTCTTCTTCTAGTACTGCTCGCCGAGTCGCATCGGCCTGAAGAACAGTGACGTGAGGCAGCGCGCTGGCGAGGAACTCGCAACGGTCACGGTCTTCTTCCAAAACCGTTACCGAAAATCGACGATCGACCAACAGATGTGCCAAATGAAATCCTGTTTCTCCGCCGCCCGCAATAACGACCGTTTTCTTGGGTTCGGACTTCTTGTGAAACTGCTTCTTTACGTCGCCGATCATGTCATGCTGGCCGATCAGCGTGATACGGTCGCCAAGCTGCATTTCGTCGTCCGCCCCTGCAATCCACATTCTGTCCCCACGCTCGATCGTGCCAATCCGAACTTCGCGTGGGAGCTTCAGCTTTTGCAAAGGCTTTCCAAGCGCGGCGACATCTTGAGCCAGCGTTAGCTCTTCAACTTCTAGCATTCCATCGGCTATGTTTTCGACAGTCAAGCTGTCTGCCGACCGAATGCCTCGCGCCAATTCGACGGCCGCCAGCCGTTCCAAACTCAGCAGACGGTCGACTTGAAAATGGCGTTCATAATCGAACGTGCTTCGATCTCGAAAAATGGGACTGAATACTCTAGCGATACTTCGGTTCGCCCCCATTTCGCGAGCGATACTTGCGGCGACCAAATTGACTTCGTCAACCCCGGTCACGGCCAAGCAGACATCGGCGCTTGTTACGCCCGCCTGGAACAACACGCTGGTGTCAGACGCAGAGCCCGTAATGACGCGAACGTCCAACTCCTCGTTGACACGGCGGGTATGCGTAGGATCTTGATCCACTACGGTGACGCTATGACGCTGGCGGCAGAGCAAATCGGCAATCCATGTGCCGACTGTACCGGCGCCCAGCACGACGATCTTCATGATGGATTAGGTGTACCGCTGCCGTCCGCGTTCACATCCGGCGGCAGCAACCTTCCTCCTTTTGTTTTAAGTAGATGATCGGGAATACGAAGCTCTTCTATCACTCTGCCATTAACGATAGTTTCGTCAATGATTCGGGTGACGTCATCCAGTTTTACGCTGCCGTACCAAATCTGCTGAGGGTAAATCACGACGACAGGACCGAGCTCGCATTGATCCAAGCAGCCCGCCGAGTTGGCTCGCACACACGGTCCCAGATTGCGATTCTTGACTTCGTCTTTGAAAGCTTCTCGCAATTTTGCAGTTCCATCGCAATCACAGCATCCCCGAGAATGACCGTCTGGCCGTTGGTTGGTGCAGATGAAGATATGGTGTGAAAACGGGGGCATCCGATGCGGCTCGTAATCAGAAGGAGTAGTCTGAAGGCGGAATCAAAACTACAGAAACAGATAATCGACAGCAAATAGAGCAACAAACACGCCAAGCATGAATAGCACGATCGACGTGCCAAACTTAAACGCATGGTCCAAAATCGGAGCCATCGCTTCGTGCCGCGTCGCCGCATAGACCAAGCTAACTACGACTATCAAAGGTACGGAATACCAAAGTCGCTCAAACATCGCAGCCATGAACACAGGCCGAACTAAATCAATCATTTTTCTATCGCGCAGCTAATCTCGCCGTTACGAGCCTTCCGTTGGAGCGGTCGCCAGTTTCTTCTTCCGTCTCTTTTTTGTTGAGGACTCGTCTTCTGGCGAAGTAAATGCAGGACCGGCATAGGCGTCGTATACGGCTAGCAAATTGAGCAAGCCCGCAACCATCGTGTAAAGCGTACCCAAGTCAAACAACGCCTTGTACTCTTCATTCCAAAGCGCTAACTCGTCCGTGGCTTTCACTCCAGGCGGGTCGCCCACAATACCTCTGGTTTCGTCAGGTGGACGATACAGCCCACCGAATAGCGGCGGCCTACCAGCAGCTTCGCGTTTCCATTCAATGACCGCTGGCAGTGCAGGAATGCCGACGCAAACTTGACATATGTAGTGCAAACGAGGATACGGACGTTTGGTCCGCATGAAAACGACCTTCCAGCCGCCGATCCCGAATCCGTATACAAACGTGCTTAGGATGCAAACCATGAACAGGATGCCTTTTGCTCGACGGCCCTGGTAAAGGTGTCCAGCGCCTGGCCAGAGCCACGCCCAAACCGCTGCAAGCGTCCGGTTCTTCAGATCAATTTCGATCGGATATTCCGGATCGGGCGACTTGACAATATTGCTCATAGGTTAGTCCGCGGGTGATGTCCGCAAAAACTGCTGATTCTAGCAATCCACTTTGCCGAGACCATAGCACATGGAGGCGGTCGATAGCTAGTATTCGCCAACCGGGCGGCAATCTTTTGCTGCAAGAACAGCGGCACTTTCCAACAAAAAATGGCATCCGGCCAAACCAGCCGCATGCCATTTATGTATATATGGAATAAAAGGTCGTGGCACGTCGCTCCGTCGTCGTACCACGACCTCCATCCTGAAACGAAACATACCGCGGACTCGTGGCCTGTTTCGCCCTCCCGGTAAGTCGGTTGTATTGATCGTATCGTCAAGTTCTGTCGGCACGCTTAAGCACTTTTTGCATCGCGATTTCGAAAGCGTCATTTTTCCAGCCGAACCTACTATGCGGGCTACGCAAGTGTCTCTCGCAGTTTTTCCGCAACCTGAGAGCGTGTAAGCACCTGATCAAATCCGGCGGCCTTCGCAGCAGCGATTCTGCCAACATGTACGTGAGAAGCGACGCCAATTAGCTTTGCGCCATTCTTTTGGGCGACCGCCACGAGCCAATCGACATCAATCGCCATCGCAAGATCAACAATGGCTGCTGCAACTGTTTCGTCGAATTGACGTTCAATCGTGGTTTGGCTACCGATAGATCGCGTCACCGCGCCTTCCGGCAACGCATTCGACACCAGTTGAGAAAACATCAGATCGCTGGAGATAACCAAACACAGCATCGGAAAACCTCAAATCGCACTACTTCAGATTCACAATAACAGTGAAACGGCAATCATCATGATGACATGTTTCGCAAGTCTTCTTCTATTAAGGACTTACGCTAAATACATGCTTGATTGAAATGGCCCAGATGGCAAGCATTGATATCCCTAACCTGTTTTGTTGCAATCGGTTAAGTCAAGTCATAACGCCGCTTCACAATTCGAGTGAACGAAAGTGTGGAAGGAATTGCAGCCTCTCACTCAAGGCTCCCTCGAGCGCCTAGTTGCCCACATCGCAACATCTTTTCAATTAAAGACTTACATGATCGCGTCAATTCACATTAACACGGATTTATCGATTATCCCGGTTTGGCGCACCCGTTGCTTTAATGCTGGCGTCGCCATTCCACATTGGCACGGTACTTCATCAAGCTAGCATTTATCGAGGGCAAGCTAATGCGTTCAAATGACTACCACGACAACGATTCCCGTGACGAGGACCGAGGGGGAAACGGCCGACGCGATAATAACTATCGCACCCGACGCCCTGACGTTCCTCGAAGTCGAACCCGCCGATCTTCGTCAAAGCCAGGTGGAATCCGCCAGCGTCGTAACAAACACTGGAATTGGTAGCATTTGAACCTCAGCGTACACGAAAAAGGACGAGCGGAAGCTCGGCCTTTTTCTATGAATGAAGCTACTTGACTTCTGCCTGGCCGCTCTTGCTATCTGCGCCGGCTCCCTTTTGTCAAAACGCCTTCCAGTTCGGCCAACGTTATCGAGTTGTTAACTACGGCGCCATTTTGGTCGAGCAACAGCATTACGGGAACAGTAAAGATCCCCATGTTGGCTGCCAGCGAACTGTCCAATCCACCTGGCTCATGCAAGTGATCCCAACTAGCTCGGTTTTCTTGCGCGTAGCTGGCAGCAGCCTGAGAGTCGTTGTCAACATTGACTCCCACAATCTTGAAGCGGCTGCTTGCGTACCGCGCTTGTAGTTTGCGAAGTTCGGCGATGTCATTTTTGCATGGTTCGCACCACGTGGCCCAGTAGTGGACCAGCACGGTGTTGCCACGCAGTGCCGCGACGTCAAATTGCTTTCCTTCAAGCGTCGAACCAGCCAAACGAATCGACTTTCCAATCGAGTTAATACGAGTCATCGCTCCGCGCGCTTTTACCGCCAGTTCCGAACTGGCGAACTCACGCGCGATTCGACTGTACCACGACGTTGCTTCCTTCAGATTCCCGGCGAACTCTTCAGCAATAGCCAGCTGCAACATCGCGTCGGCCGATTGCGACGCCTGAGGATGGTCCTTCACGAATGCTTCCAGATTGCTTTGCCACTGCTCTTGCAGCTTGCCGTAGTCGGCCTTGGGATCTTGTAGGCCATCCGCGTATTCAGCAGACATGTAGGCAAATCTAGCTTGCGCGATCAGTTCGTTATTCTGTGTCGACTTCTTGATGTCTTCATGCAAAGACTCAAGTTCTTTGATTCCGTTCGGATAGTTGCCTGCCTGCGCTGCTGCGCTGATGGATTCAATCAGTTGCGTTAGCCAAAGCTCTCGATCTTTACCTGTTGAATGCTCTGCGAGCTTGCGAAGGACGTCCGCGCGATCCTTATTAAACGCCGTAATTTGAGACGCCGTAGACGCTCGTGCGAGCTGTGAATCAACTGCTTCTAGCTGCGCTATATACTTTTGCAGTTCCGGTGTAACCGCGGGCCCTTCGCGATTGGCGCCGATGACACTCGGCTGGTTCGAAGCAAAAAAGTACCCGCCACCTTCACCGCCCGGGACGTCGATCAGTCGCCAAGATTCGTTGAATCGAATCATGGTACCGATGCTTATTTGACCGTGCTGTCCGCCATCGTCCACCATGGCGATTACGTTTTCGTACGCAACAACGTCGTTGTCTTGTTGTTGGCCGTCAGCAGGAATAACGCCTGGCTGAGGAGCACTAAAGTCTACCCATTTCGTTGAGCGACCGATTGAAGATGACTTAACCGCAGCGGAAAACCCGTCGCGAGCTGCTGCGACCTTTTGCTTCAGTTCTGCTGCCCGGTCGCCAACGAAGCCCAGCTCTTTCGCTTCGTCTTCTGTTAGCAGCAATGCCTCGAAACGTTTGCTATCGTTTGTTCGCAGTGCTTGCACAACTTCGGCCGAAACTTCTTCAGGAGATATCCACTTCCATGAGTCGATCCGACCATCTTCGTCGGGGTCCAACCCCCAACGCATGCCTGCCGTTCCAAACCATCGATACTGGTCAGCTTTTCCGTTGAAGTCTGTGTCGATGTCTCGGTAGACTTCAATGCCCCCGCTTGCATAGCACCATCGATCGACTTTGTTATCTCCGTTCGTATCGGCAAAACGGCGCAAGAGCGTTCCGTCGCCCGCATACACAACCCACGCACTGGTGTCGCCGTTGGACTCCGGGCGGATCGTGCATTCTGACAGTTCGTCGGCAGCTGGCTTTGCATACTGAACGTCCGCCTGAATCGGTGACAACAGCAGTGCTTTCTCAGCAGACGGATCAGCTGCCAGCACGCACGTTGGAACGACTGCCAACAGGCCGGCAACCATGTGTCGAAAACGGAGTGTCATCTCTAGTTCCCTCTTGTGTCGCGAAGTATGTTCACCGAGTGATCTACCGGATCATCGTAGAAATCTCATGCGATTGACTCCATTCAACATGCAATCGGCACAATCGTGAATGCCGCATGACTGAATCATTCGACACGAAGCGTATCGTTGATTTCTTTGCGGCCAAACTGTCAAAACGCTCAAGAGTACCGGGCAAAACACCGATCATCAGACGGTTCGGAGGGGGCTTTGACAGCAAACCTCCGAATCGTAAAATGTGCAGCTTCAGTGTGGCCAGCTGCCATTACTGACTTAATTTTTTGCGGGCGTATAGCTCAGTTGGTTAGAGCGCGTCGCTGATAACGACGAGGTCCCAAGTTCGAATCTTGGTACGCCCACTGCTTCTGCTTCTTGGCCAGCCATTTAGGTTCGTTGCTGGTCAGTTACTTGGCTCCGTTGGTATCGCCGATTCGATTTGGTGTCTTGACAGTCTTGGACTGTTTATGCGGATTTAGCAATAGCTGTGGCAATTCCGATTCCGCCTCGCTACTTTGCGGAGGCATTCGTACAGCAGCATCGACTATAATGCGCCGAATATTGTCAATATTCGGATCGATGTCATGTTCTATTCTAACGCACGACCTTTCATCCTATGGGCCGCTATGGGCGTGGCTTTGCCGCACGCTGTGGCGGCTGAGATTGATGGGGAGGACTTGGAACCTCAAGCAGTGACTGGTGAAACGAAGGTTGACTTCGCAACGGACGTTCAGCCAATCTTTCGTGAGCACTGTTTCGAATGTCACGCGGGTGAAGTCGAAGAAGGCGGATTGAACCTTGGAATTCGCTCCAAGGTGATGAAGGGCGGGGACAGTGGCAACGCTTTCGAACCGGGGAATAGTAATGCCAGTCTGCTGGTACGGTTGATTGACGGCGACGACGAACGTCCAATGCCGCCGGAAGGGAACGTCCGCCTTCCCAAACAGCAAGTGCAAACAATCAGCGATTGGATTGATCAAGGCGCGACGTGGCCTGACGGCGCGGATGTCATTGACGCTCGAATGGACCGAGCAGAACGGCATTGGGCTTATCAGCGTCTTGCTGAAGTGCAACCGCCTGCTAGGCACGATGACGATGCCATATCAAAGACGGCGATCGATCTGTTCATTGCTGACAAGCTGCGAGCGAACGGCTTGAGCCTAAGTCCTATGTCTTCTGCGGGGCCCTTAGTCCGGCGGCTGTACTTTAATGTGATTGGACTTCCGCCGAATCCAAAAGAGATCGCATCGTTTGCTCATTCATTTGAAAGCGATCCTGACTCGGCTGTCGACAACCTCGTTGACGCGCTGCTCGAGTCACACCACTACGGAGAGCGTTGGGCGAGACACTGGCTCGATGTTGCTCGTTTTGCCGAAAGCGACGGGCAAGAATCTGATCGCGACCGACCACACGCTTGGCGATTTCGCGATTTCGTTATCAAGGCGTTCAATGACGATATGGCGTACGATGAATTCGTGCGTTGGCAAATCGCCGGTGACGAGTACGAACCGGACAACGATTGGGCTGTGTCGGCGACTGGTTTTCTTGCCGCTGGCCCGAGTATGAAACTGGAGGAAAAGTTTCTAGAGCGGGAGCGACTCTTCAATCGCTACAATGAATTGGACGATATCGTCTCGACGGTTGGTACTGGATTGCTCGGCCTAACCACAGGCTGCGCCAGATGCCACGATCACAAGTACGACATGTTCTCATCGCGCGAGTATTACCAATTGCTACGAGTGTTTCACAGCGGTGATCGAGTGAACGCTAAGTTACCCAGTGGGCAAGACGGGTTCTTCTTTCAGGATTTTGACGCGACGCCGCGGACGACGTGGTTATTCCGCCGTAGCGACTTTTACGATCGCGAGATCGAAGTTGATTTTGGCTTGCCCGTCATCCTGTCCAGGAACCTCTCGGCCGACGAATACTGGTCGAAAGCGAAGCAAGCCGTTCCAAACGCAATCAGTACACTTCAGCGTCGCGCATTCGCAGATTGGATTACAGATACGCAGCATGGTGGAGGCGAAGTGCTTGCACGCGTGTTTGTGAATCGAGTGTGGCAGCATCACTTTGGTGAAGGCTTGGTTCGAACTCCAAGTGACTTTGGAGTTCGCGGCGAGCCGCCTACCCATCCCGAGTTACTCGAATTCCTCACGCACGATTTTGTGCAACACGGGTGGAGAATCAAACGTCTGCACAAGCTGATTCTATCCAGTGCCGTCTGGCAACAAGGTGGCTTGACGCACCGCCCATCGAGTAATCGCGGGAGAGAAGTCGATCCGCAAAATCGGTTGCTTTGGATGATGCCTCCGCGGCGGCTAGAAGCGGAGGCGATGCGTGACGCAATGCTGGCCGTTAGCGGAACGTTAAATCTCGAGGCTGGAGGCCCTGGATTCAAACCGTACATTCCGCCCGAAGCAAATCTCGCGCGCAACATCCAAGGCGGCGACTATCCCAAAAATGCGAAGGACGACGCAACGACTCGGCGGCGTAGCATCTATATGTTCCACAAGCGGTTGGTTCCGTACCCGTTGTTTCAGGCGTTCGATCGGCCCGATTTGATGACCAGTTGTGCGCGACGGCAGAATACAACTGTCGCTCCGCAAGCGATCGCGATTCTGAATGACAAATTCGTTCGGGCCGTTGCCGGAGACTTTGCTACGCGGCTAATTGAATCGAACAGCAGCGACGACCGCAAACTGGTGGCAGAGGCGTTTGAGCTGTCGTTTGGGCGGCCGCCAAATGAGACGGAGCTGAACACGTCAGCCGACTTTATTTGCACGCAGACGGAATCTCGTAAAGCGCGAAGCGAAGACAGCGCGCGCTACGAGGCCGTTACTGACTTTTGTCATACACTATTTGGCCTGAACGAATTTATTTACGTCGATTGAGTGTATCGCTTGAACCTATGCTGACGGCCAGGCTTTCATCGCTTCGTCTGTACCGCCTCGCATTCGGCATCGTGTTAAGCGACATTGAGCAACAGCACGAGCCCACCCAAGACACGCTACTTGTACGAACATGAAAACGAATAACTTCCACGACAAAATCGCGTGCGGACGAGTTGCCAAATTGCTCAGCCGTCGCGAGTGGCTTTGCAGGGCCGGATGTGGTGCGGGGATGCTCGCGCTCGCCAACATGCTTGCCGAAGAAAAGTTGCTTGGAAATGAAAGTCGCCCTGGCGATTCTTTGGAGCCGCGTCCAAGTCATTTTGCTGCCAAAGCAAAATCAGTCATTTGGCTTTTCATGGAAGGTGCACCTAGCGCAGTAGACATATTCGACCCGAAGCCTGAGTTGACTAAACGAGACGGCCAAACGACAGATATTCAAGCGTTCTTTGGTAATCCTGGGCCACTGATGAAGTCTCCGTTCACGTTCAAACAGTATGGGGAGTGCGGGCAATGGGTTTGTGATCAATACACAAACGTTGCAAAACATGTCGACAAACTTGCGTTCATCAAGTCTTGTTACAGCGAATCGAACGACCACGTCCCTGCGATATACCAGATCAACTCTGGGTTTCCTCGACCTGGCTTTCCGACCGCCGGCGCATGGGTCACTTATGGTCTCGGTAGTGAGAATCAAAATCTACCGGGCTACGTGGTGATGGGAAATGTCAAAGGCGCCAAAGGAGGTCCGCACAATTGGGGCTCCGGTTTTTTGCCGTCGACGTTTCAAGGGACTCTGTTCCGATCTCGCGGCACACCTATCCTCAATCTGAATCGACAGCCAAAGGTCACTGAACGTGACCAACGAGCGCAGCTTGATCTGATGGCCCGATTGAATGATGAGCATAGTGCTCGACATTCAGGCGACGTCGAGTTCGCGAACAGAATGCAATCGTTTGAGTTGGCGTTTCGTATGCAGCGTGAGGCCAAGGATGTCGTCGATCTGTCTCGCGAATCAAACGCAACGCACGAGCTATACGGAATCAATAACCCGGCTTCGCGTTCGTACGGATCTAAGTGCTTGATGGCTCGTAGGCTGGTCGAAAGCGGTGTGCGGTTCGTGCAAGTTTACAGCGACGGAGAATGGGACGCGCACAGCAACCTGAAAAAGAACCACACAGAACATTGTGCGGCGACGGACGTGCCTGTTGCAGGACTTCTCACCGATTTGGACGCTCGAGGTCTGCTTGACAGTACACTCGTGATATGGGGTGGAGAGTTTGGGCGTATGCCAATTTCGCAAAGCGGCAACGGGCGCGATCACAATCCAAACGGATTCTTGCAGTGGATGGCCGGTGCTGGAATTAAGGGCGGCACGAGCCATGGCGAGACCGACGAGATTGGCTATGCCGCCATCGAGGATCGGGTCAGCGTGAACGATCTTCACGCCACTATCTTGCACTTGTTCGGCCTAAACCACGAACGACTGACATATTTACACAACGGCCGGAGCTATCGATTGACCGATGTCGCCGGCGAAGTGATTCGCGATATTCTGGCGTGATTTTTCGGATAACGCTTGTGACGCGTCCGACCGCCAAAGTGATAACAGACAGAAACGTCAGATGTCGCACATTCCGGACAATTATTCGGTCGCGTTCATTCAAAATAAGTTCCGAGATTCTCGGAAACGGATAAAATGGACAGAGTCTCTTCTCTGCTCCTCTGTTCAAATCCGGTTTTCTCATGTTGCGGCTGCTCGCTAGTTTTCTGTTGCTTTTCGGTGTGACCACTGCCACGTTCGCCGGTGTGCGGTTTCACTTCGATTACCAATATGACGATAGCGGGTTCTTTGACGATCCGGCGAGACGCGACACTCTGGAAATGGCGGGGCAAATGGTTCTGCGTTACGCTGACAACTTGGCCGCGATCGAGCCTGACGAAGAACATTCGTGGTCCGCGATTATTACGCCGCCAAATACCGGTGGCTTGGAATTTGTTGGTGATTTTCCGGTCGCGGAAGACACAATCATCGTTTATGTCGGCGCCAGAGAAACGGAAGACCTTGCCTACGCGATTGGTTCCGGAGGCACGACCAGCAGCGATGGCGACTTTGCACTCGCGGTGCGTTATCGAGGCCAAGCAGGAGCCGCTGAATCTCCGCCCGAGGACGTCGGTGTTTGGGGAGGCACCCTGACTTTCAGCCAAAACATGAACTGGCATTTTGGGATCGAAGATTCGACTTTGCAATTCGAACAATTCGATTTCATGACGGTCGCGATGCACGAATTGACACATCTGCTGGGCGTTGGGCAGTCTCCGTCGTTTAATGCTCTAGCCAACTTCCAAGGGCGATTTACCGGCCCCGAGGCTGTCGATGTTAGCAGCCCTACAAATCGCATTCTGGAGCTTGATGAACTTGAGCACCACTTTCGCGAGAACACCAAAAGTCGTTATGGCGGCAGATTGCAGCAGTCACTGATGGAACCGGGGATTCCCAACGGCGAACGCTTGTATTTGACTCAACTCGACCGCGCAGTGCTGCGAGACATCGGTTGGGAAGAAGCGACTCCGGGCGATGCTAACACAGACCGCGTTTTTGATTCGGGCGACCTCGTCACCATGTTTCAAGGTGCGAAGTACGAAACGGGGAAATTGGCTTCTTGGGCGGATGGAGACTTCAACGACAACGGCCGATTTACATCGCAAGATCTTGTGTTGGCTTTGGCCGAGGGGAACTATGTTACAAGTGCCACTTCGCTGGACGTCGCCAACAATGAAGCATCGAACGATGCCACCGTCGAGATCACCTATGACGCGGGCACGGGTGACTTATCTGTTAACGCCTCTGCGATGTTGTCGACGCTTCAAATCAATTCAGCAGCGCAGTTATTCCGGGCTGACGCCGGAATTGGTTTTAATGGAATCTTTGACGTGTTGCGGGCTGATAAGTTGTTCCGAATGGCGCCGGGAGGGCTGAACGCACAACTCTCGTTGGGTTCTGTGCTCCCGACTGGGCTGTCTGAAGATGACTTGCTGTCCGACATTCAATTCGAC
>JAGQPC010000071.1 GCA_020426925.1 Planctomycetales bacterium
TTTCGTTTAGTGGCGCAGCGTGCACACGAATTCAATCCAAACACATGGAATGCATTAACAACGATGACAAGAAAGCTTTGCCCATCGAAACGTATTGCCAAGAGACTCCAATATCGATCATTTGAGCAACTCGAAGCGCGTACTCTGTTGACCATCGCAAGTTTTACGTTCACGGGCTCCGTAGACCAAGTAATCCCGCAGGCCGTCACCTTCACGACTGTGGGGGACTCTGTCGAGGGAGCGTTTTCCTACGATCTTGATCAAACAGGCACAGCCCACCCCGATTTGCCCGACGAAAAAGTCTACGAACTGATTGATCTGTCGTTTTCCATTGGCAGCAACAATTTCGCCTGCAAGTCGCCCGACGGCCCTGCACCTGAAATGTCGGTCGGTGGAGGATGGACTTTCATCGAGGAGGTTGTGTGCTCTTCTGACGCCGAACAAAACCCAATTGTACTGAATGACATATATGTCGAATTTGGTAAGAACGCAGCGATGGACGCCTCGACTGGTTTGCCCCGCGAATACGACAAAGAAAACCTTGGCGGTTTGGGGCAAGAAACAGAAGTGCCCTGCCATTGGGTAATTCAGGATTTTCCATGCGAAGGTGACTGGGTCGCCACAACATTCGATGTAGACATCACCGAAATCAACGTCGTGTCGCTTCCAATCCACAAGTTCACTCATCATGACAAAGATGAACTGCTGGTCGAATACGAAATCACGTCCAAGAACGTGTCTGCGTTCGAACTTCTGTTCTTCGCCGACTCAGAACTTATCGCGACCGAGACAATTTCGGCGGAGCGCATTGGCGAAAGTGATCGACTTCAAATCGATGGCGAGAGCGCGGCAGATGGGTTCAAAGTTGGAACACACAAATTGCGAATCAAGCCTACGGCGGACCTTCAAACCCAGCTTTCCGACATGGATGTTGAAAACGTTTGGGTCGGTTCTTCTGTCGGAGGTTCGCGGGAACCATTCCGGGGTGTGAATCTGACAGATGACAACAATCTTGCAGTCCGAACAGGACCAGATACTCGGGATGAAGTAACGTTCACATCACTGCAAACGGGAACGCAGGTAGCGGGCAATCAGTTTTCCACGATTCTCATCGATTCGAAGCCAAGCCAGATTCGAGTGCTAACCGGTAACGAATTCGACGTCATTAACAGCGTTGAATCGGTCGGCGCACTTCCAAATATGTGGATCAGATCTGGTGACGGAAACGACGTGATCGAGTCAGGGTCAGGCGATGATATTATTGAAGCCGGCCCCGGAAGTGACGACATTGATGTCGGGGGCGGCAATGACCAACTAGTCGGTGGAACGGACAGCGATAACTACCGATTCAAGGATGATGCCACGGGCACCAAAACCATCACGGAAATGGAAACTGATTCCGGCACGGACTGGTTGCTGTTTAGCAGCTTTGGGAAATCGGTCAACATTGACATTGCCAATACGGCCGAACAAACAGTTGCTGGAGAATTGAAGGTCAAGTTATCCAGTGATGCGGGGATCGAAAACGTCCGCGGTTCGGTCGAGAGTGATCGTGTTTTTGGCAACCGGTTGAGTAATGTGCTTAGGGGCGACGGCGGCAACGACTTGATCGTAGGGCGTGACGGCCCAGAAGACACGATTCAAGGCCAAAACGGGAACGACATTCTGATTGGAGATGACTTTGAGTTGGGTGCCGATGCGTGGCTCCAACTGGTTGCGGATTTGACGTCGTTCAACTTGGTTGCAGATTTCAATTTCAATGTAGCGCTTAAGCCAAAGGGCGGTGGCAAGGATGTCATTGATGGTGGCAATCAAGACGATTTGATTATTGGTGGCGCCGGGGCGGACACGATCACGACCGGTACCGGTAATAGTTTTGTTCTCGGCGATAGTTTTGAGGCAAGTGCTAACTTTACTTTGTCGCTGGACTGGGTGACGAGCGCAGCGTTGTCCATCGATCATAGAGATACGGGGGACGACATAATCACCGTTGGAGGCAACGGTTTTAATCTCGTGTTCGGCGGTAAGGGTACTGACACGATCAACGGAAGCGACGCCGGAATCGATCTGTTGTTCGGAAACGATGGCCGCGATGAGATCGACGGAAAGAATGGCACGAACTTGATTGTTGGTGGTGCTAATGACGGCGAGGAAAACGAATCGCTCACTGGCGGTGCCGACTTTGACGTGATCATCGGCGATTCGATCAAGGCTTCCGGATTTGTGGCACCAAGCCTCACGGCACCGGATAAAAAATCAACTAGTCAAACCGTCGTCGCTGCTCTTTCGAATCTCTACAACAGCTTCGAATTGGCCGATCCCGGAAAAGACACGATTACGACCGGTGACGGTTTCAACCTTGTTATTGCTGGCGGAGGCGATGATATCGTCACTGGGGGAAACGATGGCGTTGACGTGCTATTCGGTAACGATGGCCGCGACGAAATTGATGCCAAGAATGGGTTCAACGTAATCTTCGGCGGATTGAACGACGGTACAGAAAAAGAAAAACTCACCGGCGGCGATTCATTTGACATCATTATCGGCGACGATCTCACCGTTGACCCGACCAAGATTAAATTGCCTGACAAACTTACGGCGGAGTCCGCGGTTGAAGGACTGACGAGCGCCTTGGGAAGCCTTGGTGTGTCTCCCGAAGGCGGTCACGATGCGATCAATGCTGGAAACGGAATCAACGTGGTTATCGGCGGGGTTGGCAACGACACAATTGAAGGCGGAGACAGCGTTGACGTTTTGTTCGGCAACGATGGCGAAGATACGATCCTCGGCAAGAACGGATTCAACTTCATAGTCGGCGGAAACGGAAACGACCCAGAACTTCGCGGGGGTGACGATGCCGATATTATTCTGGGCGATAGCGTGAAAATCACGGAAACATCAGCACCGATCGAAGTGTTTGATCCCAACAATTTGACGAAGCCGTGGGACTACATCCAGAAACTGGCGAACTACTTCGACTACGGAACGGGCGACACGCCAACCGTATTTGGACTGGATTTAACTGATTCTGGCATGGACAAGATCTACACTGGCAATGGATTGAACCTCGCGTTTGGCGGAGACGGGAACGACGAAATCACGGGCGGAATTGCCGGCGATATCCTGTATGGTGGTGCCGATTCCGATATGCTTTTCGGCAATGAAGGCTCGGACCTACTCGTTGGAGGAGAAGGCGATGACTTTCTTTATGGCCACAGTCAACCCGACGGAAGTCAGTGCAATCCCGACTTCGTTTTCACTTTGGGATGTGGGGATCACACATTCGATAGCGCCCCGAATCTCCTGTTTGGCGACTCTGTATCCGTTGATGTGAGCATGGATATTCAATCACTTTTCAAGGACGGGATCAGCCTAGAAGACTTTTCTTTATTCGGTTTTAAGATTGAACTCGAAGGTAACGGCAACGACACAATTTTTGGCGCTAACGGGACTGATCTTTTGGTTGGTGGACGCGGCCGCGATCAATTGTTCGGTATGGACGGCTTCAATCTCGCATTCGGCGATGATTTTGAAATCGGCCCTATCGGTACGGTCTTCAAACTAGCACTGAAAACTCTTGATCCGACATCCAGCGTCGTTGTGAACGTTGTCAAAGAAATCTGGAATTCATTCTACAACTTCTTTGTTGGTAGCAAGGGCGTCGAACAACAAACCGATGCCGATACTTACGTCGGGGGCAAGAACACGGACATCGCACTTGGCGGTACTGGTAACGACAAACTCTATGGTTTCGACGAATTTGATCTGTTAATTGGCGGCTACGGCGATGACACGATCGACGCTGGATCTAACGCCACTGGTTCCCCAGGTACGACGTTGAAAATCGGCATTGATGAAATCGGCTACGGCGGCCCAGGCGACGATCGGTTTTTCGGAAGCAATGGAAACGACATCTTAGTTTCCGACTTGGGAGACGACGAATTTCATGGTGGCCCCGGTGACGATCTGCTCTTTGGTGGCGAAGGAAACGACCGGCTCTTTGGCGATGAAGGCAATGACCAATTGTTCGGCGGTGAAGGCGACGACTTCTTAACTGGCGGAGAAGGCAACGATGAATTTCACACCGACTCGGGCGACACCTTGCTCGATTTTGTTGCAGAAGTCGATTCGACGGTCGACGAAACTCTATTTGGTGACTTTGATTTGAACGGACTGCTCGATGTGGCGGACATCGAAATACTGGCACTCGCAATTCGCAGTTTCAGTCTGGAAGACAAGTATGATCTGAACTCCGATGGGACGGTCGACGAGCTTGATCATAAGTTCTGGGTCGCGAATGTGAAAAAGACTTGGATTGGCGACGCGAACTTGGACGGCATATTCGATTCCGCTGATCTCGTACTGATTTTTAAGGCCGGCAAATTTGAACAAGAAGTTGCTGCGACCTGGGCTGACGGCGATTGGAATGGCGATGGCCGATTCGATACGTCAGATCTGATTGCTGCGTTTCAAGACAACGGATACGAACGTGGCACGAGAATCTAATTGCGACATAGGTTTACTGGAGGACATCGTGAAAACCGTTCGTAGCTATTTCGTTCTTGGCTTAGGCGTTCTTGTTTCGCTCCTCGGACTTTATGCAACAATCACGACCGACGCCAACCTTGGAGGTGGCGGTGCATTAGTGATCGGCGCAATGGTTATTGGCTTTTGGCTGGCAGGGTGGGTCACATAAGACTGTGGGCAGTCTTGCCGATCATCTGAACGTGCGTTCAGAATTTGAAGGCGTGCCGCCATTTTTCGACGTTCGTCACCAGTCTGAATTACGCATCGCGTCAGTCCAGGTCGTCGTTGCTGTGGACGACCCTGTCGATGGCGATGCCAAGCTTTTTGATTTTGCTGCGGAGTGTCGTGCGTGTGATCCCGAGTAGCTTGCTGGCTTCGCCTTGGTTGCCATTCGTCTCACGCAATACGATAGACAGGAGCTTCTTTTCGACGGCCTCGATCGTTTCGTCGTACAGAGCATCGGGATTCGAATCGAGCCGCTGAAGGATGAACTCTTCCCAAGCGTCTTCGGCAGAGGCAGAGGTAACCGAGCCACCAGACTTCTGCTCTCGAACAACTTGCGGTAGTGATTCGGGAAAGAGGACGGGGCCTGTTGTGTCGAGGACCGCTTGTCGGATGACGCTTTGCAATTCGCGGATATTTCCCGGCCATGAGTAGCTGCGAAGAATTGCCATCGTCTCCGGAGCGACGCCTCGGACGTTGGTCTTCAAGTCTTGCGAAGCGGCTGCCAAAAAATGATCGATCAGCAAAAGCAGGTCGTCTCCGCGATCTCGCAGCGGCGGAAGATTAATCGTGTATCCATTCAGCCGGTAATACAGATCGCCGCGAAACTGACTGTCGCGAACCATTTGCTCCATGTTGCGATTCGTTGCCGCAATCACTCGCACGTCCGTCTGGACAGTTTCGGTTCCGCCGATCCGTTCGAATCTTTGCTCTTGGAGAATTCGCAACAACTTGCTTTGAAGTTGTGGGGCCATATCCCCGATTTCATCCAAAAACAGCGTGCCGCCGTTGCACTGTTCGAATTTTCCTATGTGTTTTCGATCGGCTCCGGTAAACGCTCCTCGTTCGTGGCCGAACAGTTCGCTTTCCAAAAGGTTCTCCGGGATCGCGGCACAGTTGACGGCTAAAAACGGGCCTTGCGCACGATCGCTGTGTTGGTAAAGCGCTCTGGCAATCAGTTCCTTCCCCGTCCCACTTTCGCCTCGAATCAATACCGTAACGTTTTGAGCGGCGACGCGACCGATTGCCTTATAAACAATCTGCATGCCAGGACATCGTCCGATCATGGCGTCACCGGGCGAGGCATCGCGCGGGACCGCGGGATCGATTTCGATTGCTTCCACCATGGCTCGGCGAATTCGAAACGCCTTGGTCACGATCTGCCGAACCTGACTGATGTCGAGCGGTTTCGAAAGATAATCGAGCGCGCCGTGTTGCATGGCTTCGATCGCCGTGCCGCTCGTTCCGCCGCCCGTTATGAAGATGACTGGAACTCGCGAGTCGATCGCTTGGATTTCGGCAAACACGTCGAGGCCGGATTGATCCGGCAGCATCACGTCCAGCACGACGGCGTCCGGGTGGTGTTCGCGAACAATTGACAGTCCGTCGACGGCGGTCGACGCGGTTAGTACGTCGGTGTCTTCCGATTTGTCGAAGATTCTTTGAAATACACTCAGAATCGAACGTTCGTCGTCCACAACAAGTAAAGTTGGCATTACTTCATCCAGTTAGTTTCAATGCAAGGCTGCGACCGGCAGCGGCTTGTGCACCATTCATTGGATCACACCAGACTGCCACTGCAAATGTCTGGTAATTGACTGCATTGCAAACGTTGGTCGCCGTGGGCATTTCCAAATCGCAGTTGTGATGCCAGTCGCGTCATCGCTGCGAGAGCCATCCTTTGCGCCAAAAGTAGACGAGCATTGCGGATGCCATTACAACCATCGCGCAGACCGCGCCGATGTAGCCGTACGGCTGGTTGAGCTCTGGCATATTGCCCGGCAGTGAAGTGTCAAAGTTCATTCCGTACAAGCCAGTTACGAAGCTAAGCGGGATGAAAATCGTGGATATCACCGTCAAGACTTTCATGATTTCGTTCATGCGGTTGCTCAGCGTCATCATTTGATAATCCCGCAGACCGGTACACGTTTCGCGGTAGATTTCGATGAAGTCCAGCAACTGCGACGCGTGATCAAGGCAGTCACGCAGATAAACATGAGTTTTGTCGGTGATCAGGGGATGCTTTGTCCGGATTAGTTCGTGCAACGCGTCTCGCTGAGGTCGAATCGCCCGCCGAAGACTCAGCAGATCAGTTTTTGTGGAATGGATATTGCCCAAGAGCTCGAGTCCGCTATCGTGCTGATCAACGGCTTCTTCCAGATCATCGATCCGCTCGGCGATCCGCTCAACGACTGGAAAATACTGGTCAATCGTCAAGTCGAGCAGTGCATAGGCCAAATAGTCGGCACCGCAATTAGCGATTTGCCCTCGGCGAGATTGAATTCGTTTGCGAATCGCCTTGAGGGAATCTCCTTCGCGTTCTTGAAAGGTCAAGACGAAGTCGGTTCCCAAAAACACGCTAAGCTGCTCTAGTTCGTAGTGGTCACTAGACTGGTGCTCGACGCCCCTCGCCACGATGAACAAGTGGTCATCGTACGATTCGATCTTTGGGCGTTGATGAGTATTCACGACATCTTCCATCGCCAGCGGATGCAAACCGAAGGCTTGCGCGATCGCCTTCAACGTTCCGGCACTGGCAAGACCTCGAACATCGAGCCACCGCACTGCACCCTCGCATTTTTTTATTTCAGCGACCGAGTCAATTGCTCGATTGATTAGGACGCCACCGCCGTAGGCAGTCAGATGCATTTTTGTGGGATTCGCATCCCTTTTCGGACTGATGACTCCTGGCGTTGACCCAGGTGACGAAGTGCGTTGGAACCGAACGCGTTTTCTTTTTCGACGTCGTTGAAGTTTCGACATAGCCTTGACCATCGTTGCAGGTTTTCGCTTTCTAATTCTTCGTGTCTCTTTGAATCCGGTTAACCACTGCTCCTTAGGAGCAGACTTAATTCGCGTTAGCTTCATGTAAGTACCGCACTGTCGCTAAAAAAAAACTGCAAGTCCACTTCAGTTCACGACATTTATCCACGAATTTTGCAGCTAGCTACGGCTCGCGCTATCGAATCGATTGATTTGGTACGGACATTGCGTCTAAGCGATTTAGTTGGTGATAAGCCAACATTTGTTGCAAACGTTCTTACGAAAGGATTAAGAATGAGCGAAAAGTCAACGAAAAAGCCAGCTGCATCCCCCCAAGCATCGGGCGCAAAATCAACGAAGAAGCCGGCCGAAGCGCCAAAGGGTGACCGCAAGAAGTAGCGGACCCTTCGAACAACAAATCCGCTCGGCGCAGTCGTTGTTGAACCGTGTTCGCGCTCCTTCCAGCACTGCCAACTGCAACGCAGTATTCGGCATTGACACGGCTGTGATAGATGGACTCCAACAACGTGGACGCTCCAGACCGATTGTGCCGAGCTTGATTTATTTTGCCTGCAGGCAAGGTTGCGGTTGTCAAACCTTTCGGCAGGAACAACTAGCTTGATATAATGAGTCGCTTGTTTGCCGTCGATCTAATCGCTACCGCCCAAATCATCATTCAACGCCGCTTGGATCAGCGCGATCTCGTGACGACTGTGGTTGGTGAAGCGTTGGAGCATTGCTTTGATTCGTTGAACCACGGTTTGAAGAGCGTTGTGGTCCGTTGGCAGCAGTCGTTCTAGCGTCGCCGAAATGGATTTCATTTCGTCGCGAAATTCGTCGTGCTCGAGTTCAAGTTGCAGTATCTTTTCCGTTTGATGGGGCGATCGTTCCGAAACGAATGTCATGTAACCATCGCACTCTTCAATCGCAAATATACGGTCCAAGTGCAGCGCAAGAATGTGCCAGGCAAATCGAATGCTAGAGAGTTTCCGAGTAAACGTGTTGCCGCTGGTCTGCCACTCCATCGCGGTGATCAAGGCGTCTTGAGCGTGATTGATCATGGTGTGTTCGACGCACGTTTGATTGTAAATTGGTTGAAGACCATCGCCCTGTATTTTTAGCTTGTTGATCTCTTCGAATTGTTCTTCTGGCTGTTCCAATTCACGCACCTTTCGTCGCTCCCAGTAAACCTACGTAAGCAATACTCACTCCGCTCGCCGTCGTTTACGGCCGCTTGCTGGTGGACAAACTTTGCCCAAAACTGCCAAACATTGCGTTTTGAGCGTAAGTCATGCTCTCGGTTTACCGATAGCGAAAAACGCTCCAATGTTAGATTTGATCCCAGAATCTCCAGAAGCGTGAAACGTCAGCGGATTCGGTGACAAAGACCCTGTTGCAAAGCACGTACCAGCCGGTCGTGCCAAATATGCAAAAGGCTGCTCAATTCTGGAGGTTGTGGTCAATCTTCTATGACTACACAGTAGAATAGGGGGGCGAATGTTTGGCACGTCCATTGCTTCGCCAGAGCGGGCAGACAGCTGTGCTTGCGGGCTCGGTCATCATCGAGGGTCGCGCAGCGGACATGCCCCGATTTTCCAATGATCAGTCTGGAAGCCCAGGGAGGGTCAGGCGGGCAACTTGCCGAGACTCCCGCCGCAGTGTGTTGACTTGGCGCCTTCGAACGAAACGACCTAACCAGAATTCTAGCTAGCTCTTATCTGATGGCGAATCTAAAGACACGCAAGCGGTTCGGAAAATACCTTATTGAGAAGAAGTTAGGTGAGGGCGGCTTTGCGGTCGTCTACCAGGCTCGCGACACGATCGAAGGCATTCGCGTCGCGCTTAAGATTCCGTATGCTCACCTCGTGACTGATGAGTCGCTAGAGCTGTTTCGACATGAAGTTCGCATGGCGGCAAAGCTCGACCACCCAAACATCCAGCCTCTGAAGTATGCGGACTATGTCGACGGCCACTTTGTCATTGTGATGGCATTGGGCCTGGGAACTCTGGAGGAGCGTTTGACCAAGCGCGTGTCGACCGACACGGCGCTCTCTTTCAGTTCTCAGATCCTAAGTGCCGTTGCGTTTGCACACGAGAACAAGATCATTCACTGCGACGTGAAGCCGGACAATTTTCTGTTGTTCCCAAACAATCAACTTCGATTGACAGATTTCGGAATCGCCCGCGTCGCGAATCGGACTCTTAAAGGCTCGGGAGCCGGGACCGTTGGATACGTTGCTCCCGAACAAGCCATGGGCAAGCCGTCCTTCCGTTCGGATGTCTTTTCGATCGGCTTGGTTATGTATCGCATGTTTGCTGGGAAGTTGCCAGAATGGCCGTACACGTGGCCGTATGTCGGGGTCGAGCGACTGAAAAAGTGTCTGCACTCCGATGTGATTGCAGTGATCAAGAAAGCTACGGAAGTTGACACGCGTGTGCGGTACAAGGACGCAATTCAGTTTAAGGCGGCTTTTGATAAAATCAGAAATCCGCGCAAAAGCAATCGCCCGACGTCAAGTGCAACCGTACGGACCAGCAAGAGCGGCGGATGGAAAACTGTCCGGTTTCGCGAGTTTCTCCGGCACTTTGGCAGGGCCTTGGAAGCAAAACATGCCTGCACAAAGTGCGGTGGTCCCATGGCAGAGACAATGATGGGGTGCCCTTGGTGTGGGAAGTCGTGCCAGAAACATCAGGGCGAATCAGTGCGTTTCACCGTGTGTTGCCCTCGTTGTATGCGAGGTTTGAAATCGGATTGGACGTACTGCCCGTGGTGTTTCGGTCCAGGTTTCGAACCGTCCAGCCGACAAGAGCTATCCGACCACAGGTATCAAGGCCGGTGCGCCAATAAGAACTGCGAACGGAAGGTCTTGATGCCGTTTATGCGTTATTGTCCGTGGTGTAAGTCGCGCGTTAAACGAAGATGGAAACTGGAAGGCAGTAATGACACATGCTGCCGTTGTGGGTGGGGCGTAACAAAAGAGTATTGGAGTTTTTGTCCTTGGTGCACAAAACGACTGTAGCAACTGTCGCTGCGGCGGGCAAAAGGTGAACATGTCTTTAGGATCGCGAATTTGGCTGGACTCCGATCTGGACAGTGCGGAAATCTCCGAATGGCCGATCGGCCAAGTCGCGAGTTTTTCGCGGAGATGTCCAGGAAAGGCTTCAGCAAACGAGGACGGGGCGCTCATCGTCGCACTCGATGAATCGCGAGCAGTTCTAGCTGTCGCTGATGGATGTGGAGGCATGAACGCCGGTGCCGATGCGTCAAAGATTACGTTGGAGACTTTAAAGCAATATGTGTTGCGCGGGCGAACTCACACAGGATCGCTACGCGTCGAAATTCTGGACGGAATCGAAGCCGCGAACTCTAAAGTGCTGAAGCTTGGTGTGGGGGCTGCCACGACGTTGGCGATTGTGGAAATCCACGCCGATAAGGTACGCCCGTACCATATCGGCGATTCCCAAATTGTCATGGTTGGGCAGCGTGGAAAGGTGAAGCTCGCCACTCCAGCACATTCGCCCGTCGGATACGCGGTCGAAGCTGGAGTCTTGTCGGAAAGTGATGCGATGGTTCATGAAGACCGCCACATCGTCTCGAATGTTGTGGGAATCCGCGACTGTCACATCGAGGTCGGGATGCGCCTGAAAATGGCGAAACGCGACACGCTCGTCCTGGCCACCGACGGCATTTTCGATAATTTGCAGGTGGACGAAGTGTGTGGCATCGTCAGAAAGGGTCCGCTTGCGGACGTGGCCGGACGGCTTATCACTGAAACTAATCGCCGAGTCGAATCTCCGACGGGCGATAGTCCCTCCAAGCCAGATGACGCGACATTCTTGGTTTTCCGTCGGTGATCGCAGACTGCGTCTCTAATAGTTCAAGCGTGTAGGACTGAGGCCTTGAATCTTGCGAAATCCGCAGACAGCTTGGGCAATCTTTAACCATCCGAACTACTTCATAGCCGCACTGGCTTGTCCGCAAGGCGCAACTCGCTAGCTTTTTGGAAATATCCGATCGACGGTACGACGTTTGCCTTACGCATGGCTGCCGTGATAAGACGACGCTGAACTTTGTTCTGCGATTTAGTGTCCACAGTCTTTGCTAAGAGGTCCCTTATGAGCGTACGTCATGCCCAGCGCGGACGCATCACCAAAATTGTCCGCGTCCCGCGGATCGGTGAGTGCCCATTTGATACCGGTTGTCCAAGCCCTGAAGGATACGGGATTATTCGATCTACCAACGGTAAGGACGTGTATTTCGTCGATGCCGTCGTGTGCGAAGAAACGTTCGCTCAGTTATACGTTGGCGACGAAGTGTGGTTCACCTTCGAAATGGGACCTCTCAGTCCGGCAGCGAGCGTTTGGAAAGTTGCGGCCGAAGCTCAGCCCGACCTGGAGTGCCGACCGCTAGCGACCCCACAGATTTGAGTCAACGGCAAAACGAAGACTGGCTGGTTGTGGAAAACATCGCTCTCAGCGTCAGTGTCTGCTGTGATTAATCTTTGCTCGTGATGGTTACATGATGCTCACGAAACACAGAAGAAGCAGTTGCAAGCATGCTGATATCAGCATGGGTTCCTCGGGGACTTCGAGCCTTTGTATCGCGACGCAATTTTGTGGCACGCAATTCGCTTTTGTCGGGATAGAAAGAAGTTGACGACGCCAGTGGCATGCTTTCGGCGGACGGTTCTGCACCTAATCGATTCTCCGCGTGTCACTGGCAACTTGAACTTTCATTCAGGTTCTTATACCAAATTTTTTACAAAGGGTTTTACGAAGGCACGACCATGAATAGGGTCAACTACCAGCA
>JAGQPC010000006.1 GCA_020426925.1 Planctomycetales bacterium
AAGAAGACGTAGAAACCAATTGCGTGCACTGGATGTGCGTCATGCTGAACTACGCAAGCCACAACCGCGACAATGACAATGCAGTAGGTCAGTATGGCCGAATCGCTCAAACCGGGACTCTATTCATTGATGTAGTCCAAAAATTCGCCTGGTACCAATATGCAATCGGCGAAGCACAGACGGACGAATCCGGCAACGATCACTCCAAGGCATGTTTAGGCGCTGGCAGCCTTGTATTGTTGCAAACGAGCCGTGCTCGCTGTATGAAGCGTGCAGCCGCGGTCAACATCTGGTCTCGCGAGGCAGTTAGTCAGCGCGTAATACACAGGTTTCGCCCCAGAGCATTTTCGTTCACAAATGCAGAACCCCATAGAGATTCTTCGTCTGACCTGAAGCTCAATCGCTCTCACTGCAGACACCGAGCGACCTATATCAACGCACTCAAAGCCTGTTCAACGTGTTCCTTCGAAGCAAACTGCGCCGAGAACGCGAGTCGTAGGATTCCTTCCTTGTCGATGACGTAAGTCGCTCGTCCCGGCAGGACGCCGGCTGTCTTCGGGACACCAAAGGCCTTCCGAAGGGAACCGTCCGAGTCGCTGATTAACCGAAACGGCAAACGATGCTGCCGGGCAAAAGTTTGATGCCTCTGCGTTGAATCGCCACTGACTCCGATCACCTCGGCACCGGCGTCTACGAATTGTTCATACGAGTCGCGGAACGAGCACACTTCCTTGGTGCAGATGGGACTGCCGTCCATGGGGTAGAAAAACAGGACTAACGCCCGCTTACCTAGGAGCTCACTCAGGCGTATCGTGCTTCCGTCTTCAGCGGTCGCCACGAAATTGGGCACTTTGTTGCCGACATTCAACTTTGTCATATCACTACCACGCGAGTCCGCATCGAAATTTGAGTACGAACATCAACGATTCCTCCTGAGTCACTGTCTTGTGGCATCAGACACACGCCGCGTCAATGATTCTCTGAATTGTTTCTTCGACATCCTCGGCAACGACTGTGAGTTCCGGCTGATCGAACATGGCCAGCATGGCGGTGGGTTTAAGTGTCGCGATCTTGACTATTCCTGCTTCTTCGTACACCGAAATGCGACAGGGCAGGACTGTCGAAATCGCCATGTTTGATTCGAGAACGGTCTTTGCCTTGCCGGGATTGCAGACCTCGAATATGCGACACTCCGAGTCGAACGGGACTCCCTTGGCATTCATTTTCTGTTTTAGGTCGTGTATGCCCAGAACCCCAAACTGGTTCGCCAACGCCGCCTCTTCCAGCTTCTTGGCAACTTCATCGACTGAGCCGCTTGTTTCTCGAATGTAGAGCATAAATCACCTGTTCGTCTTAATTACGATTCCGTCGATGCCGTGCCTGTGCGGATAATGCACAGTGCCCGATAGCTTTCGAGCGGCAAGTGCACAGTGGGATCCAGTCCGTCGCAAGCCTTAATTACGGGCTGCAGGACATCGGCATGCACGTGTTGTTTGTGGAACTCTTTGAAGGCATGGTGAGCGGCGTGGCAGAAATGAGTTGACCGCGACATCCGGATTGCTCCGGTGAGCGTGGCCAGCAATCCAGATTCGCCCAGTTTCGCCAATGCTTCAGCGGCGAGCCATCTTACATCGTCGTCGGGATCATCCAGGTGCAGGACCAATCCAGCTGCGGAGATCGGGTCGGCGATCGCGTCCAAAGCTTTTGCCGATTCCCAACGAATGCGTTGGCGAGGGTCATTGAGCTCGACGAGGAGCGCCCTGGTTACATCTTGTGATCCAATCGCAACCAACTGAGTTCGCGCTCGCTGGCGCGTAACTGGGTCGGAATCTGAAAGCTGGTCGACCAATTCTTTGAGTTCCGTGGAGGTTTGAGCAATCATTTGAGTTTCTCTCCTTCGTATCGTTTGAACGTAGACTGTCTGATTCGCTTCGTCCGTTCCTCTGCGTAGGTCAACCACCTGAGCGAATACGGCACCGAGACCAGCAAGGCCGACAGCGACATACAGCATCACAGCCGCCGCGTTCGCCGCGCGATCTCAGAATGGACCGCTGTGGTCACGAGATGGCGACGTTCACGCCGCGGTCCGGCTTGTCGCGGTGTAAGTACAGAGCAAACGGTATGCCATTGTGATAGACGACCAAGCTTCGCTTACACAACATCGCGGCATTTTGTGTAACAGAGCATTAGGCGTCATTCGTCGATTCCTGGCTGAGTGGCGCGCCATTTCTTGAGCGGCAACTGTAGCACAAGTCCACGGCGCGGCGTTTTGCATCAGGGGCTAGGTCAAACACAACGCGCGTCTATAGGGAAAACTTGGCGGCACGTTAGTTGCAAGAGCTGGAGTGTAAGGAGAAACCCATCAACCAGCCTCGACGACGTGCAACTGGCAAAAAGCCTAACAGAAAAGAAGTGACGGCCTTCGCCCTGCTTCAGCTCGGAATCACTGACCTGCAGTTGATTTCAAATGCAAGGTCTGCAGATCGAACATGTCAGGTGCATTGAGGCAGCTGACACGCGATTGCTGTCAATTTAGGATGATGCAATGTCATGAAGTTGAAGCCCCAACAAACTCCGACGAAATCAAGGCCAGGGCTCGATCCGACTCCACAGCCAGCTGTTAATTGGCAAGCGTTACTATGGTATCTCCCGATGGCGTTGTTGCTGCTATGGATCTGGCAAGATTATTCCTATGCGTTACGGGTTCATACGATTCCGTATAGTGAATTCAAAGCATTCGTCGCCAAGAAGCAAGTGCCCGAATGCCAGATTCAGGAAAACGAAATCCTGGGAATTGTCGACCGAAGGTCCACCAATGAACAATTGAATGGTCGGACTCTGTCTGCGCCTGCCGCGTCTAAGCAGACGGCAACTGAAGATGCAAGCACGGCGACACCTGCAACGAGACCTACCGCAAACACAAAAGCTGAACCTGTCGATACGCCAACTCCCGATTGCGGGAGAGGCCAAGGTTCCGTTTTTTTCGCTGAGTGGAAGCGATTTCGTCGAAATGTTTGTCGGCGTGGG
>JAGQPC010000072.1 GCA_020426925.1 Planctomycetales bacterium
GCCCACACTTTCGTGCGAAGACCCCAAATTCAAAGAGAGCTCCGCTATGGTGCTCCCGTTTGCGACGAAATCTTGATAGGCCGTTACTTTACAATTGGCTATTCTTGGTATTTCCGCCAGGCCAAGTGGGTTCTTGAGATCGTCAATCCGAATGCACGATTTGAGTGGGAAATCGCAGACCGGCTCGATAATTTTCGAGCAGACATTCGGATTCCACGGAGGTTTCGCACAGGGTTGAAGGCGTACGAAGGAAGTGGCTACGACCGTGGACATCTGGTCGGAAGTGCGAATCAGGACGAGTTGGAAATCCAAAACAGCGAAACGTTCTTGCTGTCCAACATGTCGCCGCAAAAGCCAAATTTCAACCGGCGCATCTGGCGAGATCTGGAAATTGCTGTCCGCAAGTTGAACGATCAGAAGAGCATCCTTGAGACATACGTTTTGACGGCGCCAGTTTTCTACTTCGACCAAAAAGTGGAAACCATTGGGGACGAGACGGACAAATACGGTATCGATGTTCCAATTCCTCATGCTTTCGTCAAAAGCGTGTTAGCTGAGGACAATCGTGGGCGCCTGAAACTCTGGACTTTCGAGATGGAGAACAAACAGCTGTCCGGCAATTTGGAAGACTATCTGGTTTCGACGTACGACGCCGAGCAAAAAGTTGGAGGCGGCTTCTGGGATCGCGTTGCTTCAGGTGACCTCCACACGCAGAAGAAGAAGTCGAGCAAAATGTGGGCGCTCGACTAGTGGTCTGAGTCAGCTTAATCTTGGGGTAGTGGAAGTTGCAGAAATTTCCCTGGCTCACGGGATCTTTAGCAAGATCCACTACGAATTACCCGAATACCAATATGCATTTGGACTATTAGTGATCTGTGTCAGCGTAATCTTCTGGTAGTGGAAGTTGCTAAACTTCCTTGCGGATGCAAGTACGCGGTTGAAAGGTCATATGGAGAGGTGGACGACGGAATAACTGCGAAGCATAGAGAGACCACGAAGCTATTCGACGGTTTCTGCGTCGCGTGGGCGGACGCGCGATTGGAGTTGCTCGACGAGCGGCGCTGCGACGGATCAATGTTGAGTGTCAGCAACGCTCACCCGCCGCTTTGCGGCGACCTCTCCCAAGCTTGGGAGAGGTGAAATCGTCGTATTGCGATTGACTGTTGTACGTGTTCCAAGACTTCCGGCTAGCACTTGCTGATTCAACCGTGCCCACTTGTTGCCGAATCAACTCTGGCAGCTGGTCTAGGCGAACATGGTTAACTCAGAATGTCACTGACAACATGTCCGTGGACGTCGGTTAAACGGAAATCCCGACCGGCGTGGCGGTAGGTGAGGCGTTTGTGGTCCATGCCGAGCAGATGCAAGATGGTGGCCTGGAGATCGTGGACGCTGACTTCGTTTTCGGCGACGTGATTGCCAAGTTCGTCGCTGCTGCCAAAGACCATGCCGCCGCGAACGCCTGCTCCGCATAGCCACGAACTGTAGACTCGCGCGTGATGCTCTCGGCCGTTCGTTCCGGGATTTGGCACGAAGGGCCCGCGACCGAATTCGGTTGTGAAAACGACGAGCGTGTCATCGAGCATGCCCCGAGAACGAAGGTCGTTAATCAACGCCGCGATCGGCTGGTCGACGTTGCGTGCTAGGCGATCGTATTTGTCGAGTTCCGCGTGTGCGTCCCAGTTGCGGTCGACTCCGCTGTCACCATCGATCAGCTCGACGAAGCGGACGCCTCGTTCTACCATGCGTCTGGCGACGACGCATTGCCAGGCGAAGCTGGTCGTGTCGCCCGGCTGCAGGCCGTAGCTATCGAGCGTCGTTTGTGATTCTTTCGCTAGGTCGAAAACATCAGGTGCTTCCAGTTGCATTCCGGCTGCTGTTTCAAATGATTTGATGCGAGCCGTCAATTGGCTATCCGTTTCGCGGCCTTTCAGATGCTGCTGGTTGAAGTAGGCCAACATGTCGAGTTGAGTTTGTTGCGAACCTATCGGATCGCTGCGGCGTAGGTTTGCAATCGGTTCGGGGCCCGGAATGACCCGAGCACCCTGATGGACCGCAGGTAGAAAGTCGGAACCCCAAACTTGGTCTCCGGCGTAAGGCAGTCCTGCCGAAATCACCATGAACGCGGGCAGGTTCGCGTTTTCTGTACCCAATCCGTAGCTGACCCACGAACCGATGCTGGGACGGTTGAATGTTGCCGAGCCCGTATGAAGTCCGATGGTCGCACCAAAATGATCGCCGTTGATGTTGGTCATCGACCTGATCAACGCGATGTCATCAACCACGCTGCCGATGTGAGGAAACAGATCGCTCACTTCGACGCCGCTGTTACCATACGCGCGAAACTTCCAGTCACTGCCTTTGTAGAATCGCCCTGGACGGTGCTCGCGATTGTGCCGCGCCGTCAATTCTGGTTTTGGGTCGAACGTATCGACGTGAGATACTCCGCCAGTCATGAACAGAAAAATGACTCGCTTCGCCTTGGCTGGGAAGTGTGGCGGCTTTGGCGCAAGCGGATCTGCGTCCCGAGATTCCTCGTCGGCCATCAATTCAGACAGCAAGCCGGGCAGTAGTAGGCCGCTCGCGGCCAACGAGCGAATCATGCTTCGGCGATTTTGTTTCATCGGTTTGAATTTCGTTTTCCGGGTAGCTGGACTGAGTCACTTTTCGTTGGAGTCCAGGCTTTAGCCGCCTGCGCTATGAGAGGACAGCGTGAGCGCCTAAAGGCTGGACTCCAACCACCTGGCCAATCAGTCTATAAACAAGAACTCGTTGCTGCACAACATCGAATGAATCACCGTGCTCCAAACGTCGGCCGCTTTGGTGGGGAGTTGATGTTTTGTGCCACTCGATTGTGTTTCGATATTCCTCATGAGTTCGTTGACCGATTGGAGTTCATCGTCTGTCGGCAATCGACCAAAGAGGTGCGCATAGGCCCATTGTAGTCGAGATTCGTCGGTCGAGTTGAATTGCGCAGCTCGTTTGGCGATTGCTTGGGACTGTTCCACGATGAAATCGGAGTTCAGCAAATAGAGCGACTGCAAACTGGTGGTTGTTGCGCGCCGAGTACCAACGTGCAAATTGCCGTCTGGTCCATCGAAAAGGTCGAGATATCGATTCTTGCGAATCCGCTGCCGAAACAGGTAGACGCTACGTTTGTTGCATTCGAAGTCTCCCACGAACGGTTCGTGCTGGCGATAAAAATAGGTCAGCCAGTGAGGAAACGGATGAGCGTCACCTTTGGAAGTATCCAGCTGACCACTGATCATCAGAACCGAGTCTCGCAATTGTTCGGCGTCCAATCGGCGACGGTTCGCTCGCCACAAGAATATGTTGGTGGGATCGATGGAGGAATTGGAGGCAATATCATTGCTCGACAGCTGCCAGGTCCCACGGCGATTGCGCGATTTCAG
>JAGQPC010000073.1 GCA_020426925.1 Planctomycetales bacterium
TGGCGATGCGACAGACCACGCGGGCTGATTACCTCCCGTTTCATGGCGGCCGATGTTAAAGAACCACTCGGCGCCGGGAATGGGAGGACCGGGATGATAGAGCCCGATGTCGTCACCGAATTCTTCGCTGAACCCAAGTTGAGGATTGGTGGCATTGAAGTCTTGCCACGGCAAAAACAATTCGGTGTAGCCGGTCTTTTCCGCGATGCTGGTAACTTGTGCCATCTCCATGTTGGCGAAGCCCGACCAAAGCCCCGCGGCGTTTCCATTTGTGCGAGCGTCGGAGTAAAAACCGGCAGTCTTTTCGAAACGATTGATCACGGATAGCTCGTACGGCTGATTGATGAGCAACGTGTAGCTGTCCACTCCGGTGTCGGTTGGTTTGGTCTGATCGTTCGATTCCAAATCCATGTTGGGATCGAAATGAAATTCAAGTGTCTCGTAATCGGCGTCCAGCAGAATTTGGCCTCGCTCATCCCATTCTGCGTAATCAACTTGGTGCTGAATGTAGAGTCCGCTTTCGTCCCACAACGCCATGAATCGATTGTTGGTGTCGTCAAATACCGAGTTCTGGTGAGATCCCAGCAGCACCCATTGGTCCAGTGCAGGAGCAGCATCACGCCACTCGCCGACGGTCGATTGCCCATCAATAATTGGTGGAGTGTTGGTATAGTTGACCAAGTAACGCAACGCCTCCTGTGCCGAACTCGTCTGCACGAACACGGCCGATGTGGTTGCCACAAAAAGGGCAAACAGGCGTTGAAGCGTTTGAGTTGCCATGAACGAGACCCCGTGACGTTCAATAGAGACTTTGAATCACCAGCCCACTAGTTTAATGAACTATCGCCAGTTTGTTAACAAAACGGCATTTCATATTTCGATGACTGACAAGGTAATGACACACCCGGCGTTGCGCAAAATTGAACAGCTGCGGTCTGAATGTGAAATCCGGTTTCAGCGCCGAAGTGGCCCTGGTGGACAGCATCGCAATAAAGTCGAAACCGCCGTAATCCTGATCCACCGACCGTCCGGTGTCCGGGCCGAGGCGAACGAGCGGCGAAGTCAGGCCGAAAATCTCAAAGTCGCATTACGACGGCTTCGAGTCAATTTAGCCCTCGACACACGTTCGAATGAGCTGGCAGAACGCCCCAGCGAAATCTGGCGTGAGCGGTGTACAAATCAGAAAATCCGAATCAGCGAGCGGCATGAAGATCTCGGGGCGTTGCTCGCCGATTGTTTAGACGCTTTACATTTTCACGATTGGAGCGTCCGCGACGCCGCCGAATGGCTGGGCTGCAGCGGCTCGCAATTGATCAAACTGCTCAAAATCGAAACACGTGCATTACAATTGACCAACCAACGACGGGCCGAATCTGGGCTCAATCCGCTGAAATAATTTGGCAATTTTCAGTTCGCCGAATGAGCCGCAGCGCTAGTAGTCTGTGTCAGCTTAATCTTCTGGTAGTGGAAGTTGCTAAACTTCCCTGGTGCACGGGATCTTTAGCAAGATCCACTACGAGCTACCGGAAAACCAAGATGCATTGGATTGCTAAGAACGCACTGAATTTTAGATTCATTAACGCAGTTAACTTGACATTGCAGGCTCCTGCGGGATTGCTTGACTTGCTCATAGCAACGCTGGCCGTTTGCTTGTTCTGGCAGTGTGCGATTGGTGTAGTTATGATGCGTCCATGGTTGGAGCAATCGTGTTCGGTTGTTCGATTGGCCCACCGTGTCCGTGTGTAAACTCGGCTTGCGCCGGCAACTACGCTTTGCATGATTCGCCCTCCTTGTACCCCACAGAGCATTCTACCGATGATCAGATTCTGCTTCTCGCTGACAACTTTGTTACTAATCGTGACGGCAGCTACTGCCGATCCACCGGACGCCGACCATCCATTTATGGGTGAGTACCATGGCTCGGTGAACGCCGACGGAAAGACTTCGCGAGCCGGTCTGCAAGTGGTCGCTCTCGGAAACGGCGAATTCACGGGAATGGCATATGGTGGTGGGTTGCCTGGCAGCGGATGGGACCAAAAAAATCGGATTAAGGTTTCGGGGAATCGAACTGAAAACACAGTCACGCTAACGACCGACGAAGGACACAAGGTCACGCTTGACGGGCTTTATGCGAATGTTCAGGACAAGGATGGAAACGATATCGGTCGCCTCAAGAAGGTAATCCGGAGTAGCGCGACATTAGGTGCTTATCCGCCAGAGTACTCGATCGTTCTGTTTGATGGTCACGGCACGCAAGCATTCAAGGACGGCAAAGTCGACGACGAAGGCTACCTGAAAGTCGGAACCGAGTTGTTACCTCTTTATGGCGATTTCACTTTGCACATGGAGTTTCGCATTCCCTATTATCCGGAACGACGCGGTCAGCATCGAGGCAACAGTGGTCTCTACATCAACAGCCGCTACGAAGTCCAGATCCTGGATTCGTTTGGCTTGGAGGGTCTCCCAAACGAATGCGGAGGCTTGTACCGACAAAAAGCAGCCGACCAAAACATGGCACTACCGCCCGGCTCATGGCAGACTTACGACATTCGGTTTCGTTCGCCCAAGTTTGATTCTGCTGGCGAGAAGACAGAAAACGCTCGCATCACCGTTCGCCACAACAATGTGGTCATCCACGACGATTATGAAATCATCGCAAAGACCGGCGCCGGCAAGAAGGAAGCTCCGAACCTACTGCCGACAAAACTCCAAGACCATGCCAGCGACGTTCAGTTCCGCAACATGTGGTTGATCGATCACAGTCGCGGCACGGTCTGCGAACCGATCGGACCAGCGATCGTCATTGACTCCGTTGTGAGCGCATGCAGCTGTTGTGATTAGGTAATTGTTGGAGTTTGGAGTGCCGTCAGCATCAGAGCCTACATGGAACAGCGACTGTGCTCCGAAAACTATTACAAGTTGTCCTTCGTCGATGGTTCGTAGTCGAAGACAGAACTGAATTTCGCAGTCCATCAATCAACGACGAATATGAGGCCGCGTTTCTCGTTGACGGACGACGCGTGTGCGTAACCGTCGAAACGGCCGTGAATAGCGATGAGGAGGCAGAGCAGCTCGCAAAACGCATCTTCGATTTTTCAGTCGCTAACGACCGCCCTTTCCGCCGACGCCTCGTTACTGATTCTCTCGAAATCCAAAAAGCCGTTCACCCAAAGTTGAGTCTCACCGCCGCGCGCCTCTTCACGCTCACAAAGTTAAACTATATTCGTGTCATGGACGGTTCGGTTTGGCTTTTCTATTCAGCTGAAGGATGTTGCTCCATGCAAATCACCCTTGATGAATCTTGGGAGCTCGTGTTTGCAGGCGTCAATTGAAGCCGAAACGACCTCGCATTGACACCAGCATCTCAGTTTGACGCACTGAAGCTTGGTCTAGCCAGAATCATCCGAAGTTCGTAGAAAACCGTTCTGTGGTATTTCGTCGAATTGGTCCACATCGCCATTCGGCCAACGAATTTGGACGGACTCGGCTTGCGAGTTGCTGAGCCCGAAGTGCAACGTGGCGGGATGCTGTGACAAGAACGAATCGCCCGTGACGTAGTGCCTGACGTGATCGCCTGCGTTCGTCGTCACGGTAACTTTGGCACCGATCGGGCGGTGGTTCAAGTTCGCTAAGTCAACACCAAGCCAATTGTTGCTGATCGGCAAGTTGTTGCGATAAACATGCAGCGAAAGCTCAAACCCTCGTCCGTCAAATAGATATTCGGCAACCAGCAGATCTACGCGTCCGTCGCGGTCGAGATCTGCTCCAACCACAGCGCGCGAATCGTATTCAAATCCGACGGCAAATAAATGCGAGACGTTCACAAATCCGTGTTCGCCCAGATTCAGCAAGAACGAATTGTGTTCGTAGCCGTTCCAAGAAATAGCTCTCGAGTTTAGCTCTCGCATGCTGTCTGCAAAAAACAATGCGAGGTCTTTGCTTGCGTTTGATGTCCCCGTGTAGATGTCGTGCGTCCAATAGGTTGTGCAGTAATCCTGGCACGAATCGCCGCTACGGAAACCGTTCGCGACGTAAATGTCCGTGTCACCATCCAGATCGAAATCGCACGCCGTCGTGC
>JAGQPC010000074.1 GCA_020426925.1 Planctomycetales bacterium
ATTGTTGAGCTTTGCAATTCAAGTTGGACGGCGCGTCGGCGTTTCCATATAACGTTTGAATTTCTTGAGTAATAAATCGAAGGACTTGATTTGCCAGTGATTTTACCCTTGGAGCCATTTGTCATGAAAAAACTTGCTGCCTTGCTGTTTGTTGGCGTGATCATCGGTCAAGCTAACGCTCAAACTGTTACCGTCACGCTTTCAGACGGAACGAACACTATCACGCCGATTCTTAATGAACCGGTTCCCGGACTGACTGCTTACCCGGGACGACACTCGTTCGACGCTCGAACGGGCGGTGCATTCGCCGACCAAGATACTCGCAATATTTCGTCAAGCTATGACGGCACGGTCGTCAACTACGCGATCGATTCTGGTTGGCAGGAAGTAAACAACGGCGGCTGGACACCGCAAGTAGTTGATGGCTGGCTGCGAGTTGGATCTGACGGAATCGGCAGCCAGCAAAACAATGTATCTTGGGATGAGCAGTATGGTGGCGGTTACACGTCGGCCGTCCACAGCTTCCAAATTCGAATTTCCGAAGGCGATCCTACTGCAAATGACAAGGCGGATGGCTTTGGTTGGAAGTACGTGAATTCGGACCTGCATGGCACGACGGGCGCTATGTATACCGCTGGTGAGGAACCGAATCTGGCAGGCTCGCTGGGTGTCGGGTTCGACATCTGGAACAACGGTGACATGGACAACAACGCTACTACATCCGTGTCGCTGCATTATGACGGAGCTCTTCTCAAGACAGTGGATTTGCAGAGCGAAGTTTCGCCCGCGTTCTCGCTGGAAACTGGTCAACCGATCGACGTAACGGTTGCCGTGACGATTCCAGAGCCAGGTTCGATGTCGATCATGCTGCTCGGCATGTTGGGCATGGTCGGAATGGTTCGCCGAAAGCTGCGTGCGTAAGCGTCGGCAATCGACCACAGATACTTAATTAGAGCTCGACTTGCTTTTTTTGCGAGTCGAGCTCTTTTAGGTTCGCATGTCTCCAAATGGCCTTGGCGAGAATCGAACTCGGTGCGCGCGAGTCACTGCCCTTGTTCCAGGGCTCCTGCCGGCAGCAGTCTGTGACCGAGGTTGTCACTGACTCTCACCTTCAATGCACGCCGGTGATCCGGCGACTGCAGTCTCTTTGCCTCCGTGCGCCACATACTATGCCCCCTTATTGAACCCATTTGCAGACGCTCGCGTACAACAAAGCGCAGGTAAACGGCTAACCGTCGTATTAGTACGATCAGCATCGCTTTTATGGGCACTGGTAGTTTCCACAAGTTTTGCCGTTTTGATTCGCCACCAACGGATCGTTGAAAGTTCGACGCGCATCGTTGAAGGACTGACCGAAATACAGGACATTGCGGACCAAACTAGCCTTCTAGCATTGAACGCAACGATCGAAGCGGCGCGAGCTGGCGAAGCAGGTAGAGGGTTCTCCATTGTTGCTTCCGAAGTCAAAGAGCTGGCTCGTCGTTCCAACGATGCTGCCGCAAAGATTTCGCAGTTGATCGATGAGTCGCCGGAACGAGTTCGAGAAGGTCGGATTCCAGCGCCCAAACCGGAGAACAGTTCCGCCGCATCACCGAAGCCGTGGAAACAGTTCAGATTCAAATTGCGAAAATAGCCGATAGCGCCGACGACCAAGCCCGAGCTACGCAGCGAGTGTCGGACGCGGTCAGGCCAATCAGCGATGGTTCGTCCTCGCTTGCCTCGTTGAGCAAGCAGATGGCCAATGGTTGCGTAAAGCTCGACGACTTGTCAAACGATTTGGCAGTTGCCGTCGAAAAATTTCGCTTCGAACGCGATCCGGCGCTTTCTAATCGCGGCCAGGACACGAATCCCGACTTGTCGATGTCGGTTTGAACTAGTTTGAGAAAGTCCCAGAAAACAGTTTCACTTTGATGCTCGAACGATTAGGCTCTTGGAATTCGTCAAACCGTTGGCAATTCGAAGACACACGATCCAGAGAGCAGTTTCATGAAACGTGACGCCAGAATTGGGTTGCTTTGTGTTCTTGGGTGGATGGCTTGCAGTGTCGTGCTTGCTGGGCCTTATCACGATGCGATCGTGGCGGACGATCCTGTCGCATACTGGAGACTCGGCGAATCCGATGGAAGTTCAGCAGCCAACGAAGGGCTACTCCGCGACGACGATTTTACTGCCGGGCTGTACACAGACGACGTACAGCTTGGCCAATCTTCGTTGGTGCTCGGTGAAGATAACTCGTCGGTCCTGTTCACTCCAGGCGGACGAATGACCACGGATGCGTTCGAAAAATTCGATCAGGTTGGGGGCGTCGGCGGCACTGGTTTCTCTGTGGAGTTCTGGACTTCATTTGCAACTACGCCAGGTGGCTTTGTCAACCTTGTCGGTGACGGTGAAGGCGGACTCGATTTCAACATGATGGTTTACGCTGGAGCCGGCGGTTTCATTCGGCCCCATGTGCAAACGGACGAAGGGTTCGCATCGATCGATAGCGTTCGCCAAGTTCAGCCGGGCGAGGTCGTCCATGTTGTCTCCACTTGGGACAGCGACTCTGGTGACTTCCTGTTGTTCTTGGATGGTGAAGAAGCAGACTTCGTGCAGTCGGCAGGTTTGAACCCAATCTTTGGCGAGCTCGTGAATCGAGACAATCGAGTCTACATCGGGAAAGACGATCGAGAACCAAGTCCGTCCGCGTGGATCGATGAAGTCGCACTCTACAACTATGCTCTCGATCCAGATCGAGTCAAAGCTCACTTCGACGCCGGCAAGGGCGCGATGGTTCCGGACATTCCTGCTCCTCCAAGAGGCCCAGCGAGAAACAACGTCAGTCTCAGCACGGACATACTTGGCAGCGGCACATTCGGTAACGGCCATTCAACGCCCGACGGTATGGTCGACATCATTCGGCAAGTTCCAAATTCGGCCGCAGCAAATGAAGTCGCCTATACCGCTGACGCAAACGGGCCAACCATCGACGTTGCCGACTTCATCGTGGAAGGAGGCACGGCTGGCGGATTTGGTTCCAATCAACACGGCCGCGGCGGCAATCTTTTCGTGATTGGCGATGGCGAACCCGATGGGTCGAACGAAGGACTTGGCGGCCATGCGAATTGGGTCATCACGTACGACTTGGAAGACGTCCGCAGTGAACTGATGGGGGACACCACAGCGCCGCTGCGGCTGACAGGACGTTACGGTTCTTGGGGCGGAATTGGCGACGCCTCCGCTACTGCGGGCGTAACTCAAGGTCTGATTTACGTCGATGGCCAGCGAGTCGATTCGCTGAACGAAACGACTCATAACGTTCCAACCGCTGGCGGAGCGGACAGTCCATCTCAATCCTTCGACATCGAAATTCCAGCCGACGCACAGCATCTGACGCTCGGGCTGTTAAGTGGTCCAGGAAGTACGTTTTGGGACGACGGTGTGTTCCGAAACGTGCGTCTGCGAGTAGCAGATCCGAAGTTGGACAGCCAAATCGGCTTGGTTTCCTACTGGAGTTTCGACGAGGGCGATTCGGGAACGGACCCGGTTCAGGATCAGCCCGGCGGAAACTTGGGACAGTTCGAATCGACAGCTGAACGAACCGGTGGTTTGGTGGGCGAAGGCGCTGCGATTTTCAATAACACGGGCGGCGATGCAGTGAACGTCGGTTCTGGCAGCGACAACAATTTCTCGTTCGATACCGGAATCACGATTGAAGCGTTGTTTCAATCCGAATGGAACGGAAACGACTACGACGAGATTTTCCGTAAAGAGGATGGCGGCAACCGAATTCTGTTTTCGTTTCAAAACGACACGAACAATGGCGGGGCGAATCCGCCAGTCGATCCCGGTCCTGTACTTTCGTTCGGCCTAAACATCGACGGCTACGGTGAACTTGATTTGCCGCTGGATGGAGAAGATGGACGGCCGACTGTCGACGATCTAACTGACGGTGAAACGCACCACGTTGCCGCGACGTTCGATTCGGATACGGGCGAGAAAGCCATCTGGATCGACGGCGAAAAACTGTGGTCGGTCGATTTGGGCGAAGGGAGCTTGATCACCAGCGGCGGAAGCGCGATGGCCACGATCGGAAACGTCGGGCCGAATGCGGGAGAACCGTTTACTGGTGTTATCGACGAAGTCGCGATTTGGGATCGAGCACTTTCGGCGGACGAAATCGCGACTCACGTCGCAAATGTTCTCGCTGGTGCCAGCTACTTCGGTTTTTCGCTGGAAGGAGATTTCGACGGAGACGGAGTCTACACTGTAGCCGACCTTGATTTGCTTCGAGCAGAATCGATTGCTCCAAGCGGCGATGCAAAGTTCGACTTAAGTGGCGACGGAATTGTCGACGCCGACGACATCGAAGCTCTGGTTACCGCTCCGGACAAGTTCAACACGTTCATCGGTGATGCCAACTTGGACGGCGAGTTCAACTCGACCGACTTCGTAGTCGTCTTCACAGCTGCGAAGTTTGAAACCGATCAGTCAGCGAACTGGTCAGAAGGAGACTGGAACGGCGACGGCGTATTCAATTCAAGCGATTTAGTGTTCGCGTTCCAAGGAACCAGCTACGAACAAGGACCTCGTCCACAACCGGTTCCGGAACCGATCGGAAACGTTTGGATCTGCCTACTGATTCCGGTTGCGATGTGGCACAGCCGCGCTGGGACCCGACCAAGGAACTCTTGATGCATTGGGGTCTACACAAGTCGGAACCAACAAACTTCACCCTCCCTCGGGAGGAACGAAGCTGCGGGGAGGGGCTTTCTAGCAGCGACAGAAAAGCGATACTCGTAATCTGCCCTCCCCAAAAACTCGCAAACTCGTTTTTGACCCTCCCGGCGGTAGGGTGAGGCATGGTGGTCAACTGAAGTCCTCTTCACGCATCCTCATCCAGCGTGTTGCGGAGCATCTCCAGTGCTGAACGGGCCATGAATTTAGAGAGCAGTTCGCCGCGACTTTTGACGCCATACCGCTGGTGAGTCTTTTTGACATGCTCGTGCACGGTGTGCCGACTGATATCCATCGCCTTGGCCACCTGTTTTTCACTCTCGCCTTCCAGCAGATGAAGGAGCACGCGGCGAGCCAGGTTGGGGAGATCCAAAAACGATGGGCCTTCCAAATAGGAAAGCCGTTTGCCGAGCTGATGAGCGACCTCGTGGACCAGAATCGCAAACATGAGACTGCGAGCGACGGGCTGGATCAATAAGGATGCACGTCTTTGTTGAAATCAATTAGCCGGCCCTCATGTTCGATTAAGATCTCTCGACACGAGATACCCGCTCCTTCCATCTCTTCGGCGACGTCACGTGCACGCCACTGCATCGGTATTATCACGATGTCGACTGGATTGGAAAGCAGTTCGTCACGGGATACGATCTGCTGGCCGGTTCCTGGAACGAATGTTCCCCACTTGCTCTTATCGGAGTCTACAACCAATGGAAACCGCTCGGCATCAACGTTGAAGTAGTTCATAAATGCCGCCGCTTTCCCTGTACCACCCCAAATCACGACCCTCGAACCTGACTCGAACAGTTCCGAAAGTTGCTGACCAACGTTCAGCTTCGCTCGCCTTGCAGCCTCTCGATGACTTCCCGCGGCGTGTGCAATGTCGATGGTGCGATGCTCGCTACCAAAACTGACAAGGCCACTGAGCACTTCGTGGTTGTAATTATGGACCAGCATTTCGACAGTGCCACCGGACCGACGGAACATGCTCATGAATGAGTTTGTAGTAAAATGCGAATTATGTTCGTAGTAGAAGTCAACGATTCGGCCTGTTTCTAAGGCACGGTCGATGCACGGCACCTCGGTGTATAAACGAACGGTTGATCGTGTCCAATTGGAGGCAACAGCGATTGTTTGAAGGAACCCTAACGGGTTCATTAAGTGCTCGAGTACATGCCGACTAACCAGGATATCGGGACTCAATTCGGCGATGTGTTGCGAGGGATTGAACAGCTCGCCTCGAAACTCCACGCTTCCGACCTTCTGAAACTCTACATTCGGGTCGAATCCGATATACCGGCCGTTGGGGTGCTGCTTGGCTAGTGCCTGCAGGAGGTGTCCAGTGCCGCAGCCAATCTCCACCACCACGGGATCAGGAGGCAGGTACTCTAGCAACAGGTTGCAGACTCGATTAATGTGCTTGCTCCAACCCGTTCCCTGGTTGAACATGAGATTCGGTTTATCCGAGTAAGGCACTTCCTCATAGTGAAACTTGGAATTGTAGACGTGTCCACAGTTAACACATCGCACGAAGGCCAGCGGCAGTTTTTTCATCATCCGCGCTTCTTCGGAAGTCTTTGGCCAAGCAACCGTCGCCAGTGGCTGAGTTTCTTCATCCAGAAACGGCACGGCTACTTGATCGGCGCAAGCAGGGCAAATCCCTAGCTGTGCTTCGGGCGACTTAAGCCGTGGGACATCGCGTTCAAACTGCCGCCTGCCCAGTGATTTTCCGGCTGGTACTGTGGAGTGCATATGGTCCTCCCGACTCTGCTCTCGCCAAATGTGCTGATTCCAGAAAAAACTCTCTTAACTCATCTACAGCTGCCGTGTCATCGTAAAGCACATCACTCGCGGACAGGATTTTCGAACTGACAGCTTCCCGATAATCTCGGTCTGTACCGAGTCTGACTGCGCGCTGGACATAGTCGTCCGACGTGCTGGCAACACAATCCATCACACCCATCTTCCGATAGCAGCCATATGTCACTCTTCCTCTCATGTAAGCCGCTGGCAAGGTCACGATCGGGATGCCCATAGCCAGAGCTTCATAGGTTGTTGCTCCGCCCCCAAAATGATGAGTGTCAAGCATCACGTCACAGCACTGCAAGAGCCCGAGAAGCTCCTGGTGGCTCTGTCGTGGGATGAACTGGATGCGATTGGCAACGTCGGGCATTGTGTACTCAAAGCGTTGAACCAATAGATGCTTCCAGTGGCGGTGCATCCCGTCTATGAGGACAATTGTTCCTAGAGCGTCGCTGCGAAGAATGTTTGCTAGAGCTTCGTCGAAATCTGGGTGGAATTTGAACAAACTCTGCGGGCACAGATATAGATGGTCCTGACGAGGCAGCCCCAGTGTCTCTCGAGATCGTTGTCGCAATGGCGGTTTGGGCCGTTCGAAGCAAACGGGCAACGACTGTAATCGAACAAGTTGCTCAGTGTAGTGTGCGTCACTGCCCTTGGGTTCAAGAAGTTCACTGGAAATGAAACAGTCCATCGCTGGAATGCCGGTCGTAACTGGTGCCCCCCAGGACGTACATTGCACTGGTGATGATCGCCAGAACGGCAAGAAGTAGCTAAGACTATCGGTTCCAACCTCAAAGAAAAACAGGATGTCGGCAGCAGCGGTTCGAAGGGCAGTCCCGGCTTCGCTGAGCCGGTTGGGAAGCGTGATATAGTCGATTTGTTCATTTGAAATTGACCGCATAAGCTCCGACCGACTGATAGCCGTGCAAATAATCGAGACCTTCAAGTCGCATGACGGGAGGCGATTCAAAATGCCTTGCATAAAATGCACAAACGTTCGCTCTCGTCGACCAGGGACGACGAAGCCAACGTGGATTGGCCCTTCGCGGGTCGATAGTTCCAACTGTGGGAATTGATCGACGAACAATTCAGCATAGTTCGATTTGAGTTGCCGGTCGTTGTGGCCTTGGTAGGTCAAATGGAATGGCGGCTCGCAATTGGATGTGATCAGGTCGTCAACATTGTCGGTTAGCCGAGTCCCTTGAAATTGTCCGATCACAGCCATTAGACGGCGGCGCGACTCAGCGATTTCATCGTTTGACTGAGCGACGACCGGACATTGCACTGTTGTACGGAGTTTCCATATTGGTTGCTTCCGGAGTTTATCCACATGTCCATACGCTGCTTCAGCTTCAGACAGCTTTCCCTGAGTTCTGAGCAAGTGACCAAGGTTGTTCCAAACTTCAGCCAGTCGCGGTTGAAGGCGTAGAGCGTTGCAGTAGCTGCTGACAGCGGCATCGGAATCTCCGAGCCTAGACTGCACAACTCCAAGATTGCTGTGAGCTTCAGTGAGGCTAGGAGCTATCTGTAACGCGCGCTGCAAACTAGCCAATGCACCTTGTAGATCACCGAGTTCCTTCAGACCAACGCCTAAATTGCTGTGCGCCTCAGCGTAGTCCGGCTTGAGACGCAAAGACTGTTCGTAGTGTTCCAACGCTTCACGGACTTTGCCCTGCGCTTTTAGCGCGTTTCCAAGGTTGTTGTGCGCAACAGGCGATTTGGGGTCCAATCGAATCGAGTTCTCGAAGCAAAGAACCGCTTCGTCGACGTTTCCTGTTGCCTGATGAGCAGAGCCCAAATTGAGGTGAAAATCTGCTGCGGCGGGATTTGAGGAAATCGCGGCGGAAATATGCTCAATTGCGAGTTCATGGTCGCCAGATTGATGCGCAACGACTCCTAGGAGATGGCAAGCGTCCGCGTTCTTTGGATCGAGATTCAATACCTTGAGGTATAGCTCTCTGGCTACACCGATGCGGCCAGCCCGGTGCTGCACTAGCGCTTCATTAAGAAGCTCGCGAATCTCCTTCGATTTGTCGAGGCGATCAGATCTTTTCTTGCGCTTACGCCTAGCAGCTGTTTTCTGTTTACGTGCCATCGTAAGCCTTGATTGGCAAGCTCCCTCTAGTAGCCCAGCGCACCTTGGTTGTCGGGTAGCTTGTAGTGGATCTTGCTAAAGATCCCGTCCAGGAAGAAGTTTAGCAACTTCCACTACCCGAAGATCAAGCTGCTACAGACTACTTTTTGTTTAAGACGATCAACTTAAATTCGCTCCACGGGATTCATCGTCAGTCTCCGACTGATAGCTTCCGCAAAGTGATCTGAATTGCATGGCAACTTCATGCTATGACTGAAGATTTAGTACGACTAGCACAGGTTCAAAACAGACACTGCGGTTCGCCGCAGAATGGTCGTGTCTACCGTCGTCGAGTCAGGCTGGGACGGATTGTTCGGCGCAGGAGAGATGACCGTGGACGTCACGATCCTGAATGCAGTCGCATCACTAACGCGACCTAGTAGTTTGTACCAGCTTAATCTTCGGGTAGTGGAAGTTGCTAAACTTCCCTGGCGCACGGGATCTTTAGCAAGATCCACTACGAACGACCCGAAAACTAAGATGCTCTGAACTACTAGCTAGCTAACGAGTAGACACCAACAGCGCCTTGAGGAAACCACACAGAATAGATAGTTGGCTACCCGAGTTCAGCAATCCGGTTGAATTCAACCAATGGTTGTGGCCGTCCAGCTTGATCCACGATCGGCTTCGACGTTGGATCGATGCCAATATTGTGGTAAAGCGTCGCGATGACTTCTTGGAATTGAACAGGACGATCTTGAGCGAATTCACCCAAACGGTTCGTTGATCCGATCACTTGCCCGGTTCTCATTCCGCCCCCAGCCATAATCGCAGCACTAACTTGCGGCCAATGGTCTCGCCCCGCGCCAGAGTTAATCTTTGGCGTCCGGCCGAACTCGCCCCACGCAATCACGGTAACGTCGTCAAGCATATCTCGGCGATCCAGATCTTCGATTAGAGCACTCAAACATTGATCGAGTTTAGAGCCATGATCTCGAACGAGATCGAAGTTTTGCCCGTGACTGTCCCAGCGACCGTAGCTGAGCGTAACGCAACGCACTCCCGCTTCGACAAGCCGGCGTGCAATCAGCAGTTGCTCGTTGACAGTCGGCGCTCCGTCATACTGATACTTGTAAGGCTTTCCGTCGCCGTACCGTTCACGAACTTTGGGATCTTCCTTGGAAAGATCGAGAGCTTCCAAGAGCTTGCTGCTCGTGAGCACGTTTAGAGCCTGTTCCGTGAAGGTGTCGACACCATTCATAATGCCTGAGGCATCGATTTCGCGCCGCATCCGGTCGAAGCTGTTCCGGAGCTGCTTGCGATCGTCTAACCGTTCCGCAGAAACACCGTTCAGCACCATGTCAGCGAGACCTGATCCTTCGGGTTTGAAACACGAATAAGCGGGTCCCAAGAATCCGGATGAACCGGGGTCAGACCACGGAACGTGGCTCGTCTTTTCTGCCAGTCCGACAAACGCGGGCACTGCAGGATCCACTTGCCCTTGAACCTTTGCCGCAACAGCACCAAGGCTCGGGTGGCCACCTAGGAACTGCAAATCGCGAGGCTTCCAACCGGTCATGCATTGCCACGCATCGTGACCGCCGGACGCGCCAACGATCGAGCGGATGATCGCGCACTTATCCATGATCTTTGCCATGCGCGGAAAGACTTCGCAGATTTCAATACCCGGGACGTTGGTAGCGATGGGCTGGAACTCGCCACGAATTTCTGCGGGAGCATCGGGCTTCAGATCCCACATGTCTTGATGGGGCGGGCCGCCAGCAAGAAAAATGTTGATGACCGCCTTGTGCGATTGCGGATTTGGATTTGCGCGCAACACGTCGGCCAGGCCCAAAGTCGTCGCCCCAACACTGAGCCCTCCAATCTTGAGGAAGCCGCGGCGACTTACACGATCACATGACGACCGATGAGGTGAACCAAAAAGAGTCAACATGGCAATCGCTCCTTTGAGTGAGCAACCTGACTGGAGTTTGACGATCTTCTCGCTAGCCGAATTGTCCATCAGTTTAGCACATCAGGCAACAGTCCGGTGACGCAGCAACAGTATGACACAAGTCGCGCAGCGATGGGATGTCGGATCGGCCCGAGCAAAAGCGATCCCCACTCATGGAGATTGCCCGTGGAAACAGACCTCCTGTGTCTGCATTTCCGTGCCAAAAAGCACACACTGCCGAACCGGCAGTTTTTGAGATTTGACATTTGGTTGGCCGGGAACGGAGGCAAGCGAGGTTTGAGAATTCAATCTGGTTCGAGCGCTGCGCGTGCAGACAGGACGAGTTGAATCCATGTCTCGATCCCCTGCCTTGCCCCTGATCGCTGCCTTAACCTCGCCGCATTTCATTTGATTTGGCTGTCAGAAACAAGTCGCAGCTAGTTACGGCTTCCAAGAACAGACAGGTTCTTCAGGTATCCGCAACCTTTCAACAATTCCGCCAGGGAAACCCACTCTGATTTGGCTGCAACCTACGCTTTGCTATCCGCACTAAGTAGGCGGCGGCAGACAGGTTAGCCAACCTGCGCCGCTCGAACGCTCGCGACGGCGAGCCGCAAGTTTGGTTCTGAAAATACGCCTGCTCGCCGGGGAACTACTAGAGACAACGGCCCAATCCCACTAGGCAACGAAATGACATCTGCAAACACGACGTGCGAGTCATCCGAATACCTCATCAAACCGCATGAACTGGACCAGCGGATTACCGAATCGGGCGATCTCATCATGCTCCCAACAGTCGCGACCGAGGCGCTGGAGCTGGCAAACGACCCAGACTGTTCCATTCCCAAGTTTGTCAGTGTGATCGAGACCGATCCGAGCCTCGTTACGGACATCTTGTCGATCAGCAACAGCAGCGCATACGGAGCGCGTAACGAAATCAAAAGTATCCACCAAGCAGTTGTTCATATTGGAACGACCCAATGCAAGAACCTTATCATTTCTTCGTGTGTAAGATCACTCAGCCGAAATCTGCCGCCTTCCGTCGCATGGTCTCGAGACGTCCTGTGGAAGCACAACACGCAGGCCGCAGCGATTGCGCGCGAGCTGAATCGAGCATTTGGACTGGGCTTTGCCGGGGAAGAATTCTCTGGCGCCATGCTGCACGATATCGGCCGGTTCATTCTCGCAGCCGCGGCTCCCGACGTGTTCGACGTCGTTGATCGCATGTCGTTCTGCGAAAGTGTAGCAACGATTGAAAATGAGCGTGCGTTAATCGGCACGGACCATTGCGAAATCGGAGCAAACTTTGCACAAGCGAGCAAGCTTCCGAAGTCGCTGACTGATGTGATTCGATTCCACCACAATCCATCGGAATCGGAGGAGTACAGCTTGCTGGTCCACCTTGTTGCGAGCGCCGACCACTTGGCGAACCACATTATGCACGCTGGAGAAACAGAGCCGTACGATCCAGAACTTTCGCCGAGCTTTCAGGTTATCACTGAAGCAGGCAAGAGCGTTGACATCGCTGCGGTTATCCGACGCGCGACGGCAGCAGGAATCGAATCTGGTGAAAATGCTGGTTCATTGGATTCTTAGATTTGGGGCATCAAACAGCATGGTAACGATGAATAAGCAACGAGTTCGTTCGCAGGTGATCGCGATACGATTGCCGCTTCGGCGGTACCGTGAGCGAGCCGGCGTATCGACTGTCGAAATGGCCGTGCTACTGGCGACCGTCGTAGCGTGCGTGTCGATCGGAGTTTTCTGTCTGGGGAAACTGTCGGTCGGTGGCTTTGATCAAGCCGCCAGCGCAATGGGTGGCCCCAGCGGAGGAACAAACGCCGGCGCCGATGGCTCAAACGGCGGCGACGAACAAGTGGCAGACAGCGCTTCATCGACGAAACCGTTTTTGGTCGCCTTGGGAATCGCGTTTGTCATCGGTTGCGGAAGCCCGCTGGCATACGTTCTCTACTCCGCAAAACGTGAAAAGGCGAAAGAAAACGAAGAACCAGAAGACAAAAAGAAACCCGAGCCAAAGCCTGCCGAGCCTCCATCCGAGTCCGACCTCGCTTTCCAACGACGGCAGTACATTCGCCGTGTCTTCGAAGATAATATGGCGAGCCTGCTCAGCGGAGAACTCAAGGCGCGACACGTTATGTCTCGCCAAGTTACCTGCGTCCGAAACTCGGACTCGACGGATCACGTCGCCGATCTATTGGAGAAAAAGGCCATTGCGCACGTCATGGTTCGCGACAAAAACGACAACCTGGTCGGAATCATTAGCAAGCATGACGTGAGCGACCGCGCGGGAAAAACTGCGGCGGACATCATGACCAGAGACATGCAAACAATCGATATCGATTCAAATCTCTCGCTGGGGATCACTCAGATGATTTGCCGTCGAGTCCGTTGCTTGCCGGTTATCTGTCAACGGCAAGGCTTAGCCGGAGTGATCACGACAACCGACATCTTGTTGTCGTTCCAATGTGCCATGCAAACGCTCTGCGGAGTCGTTCAGCAACTGGAGGCTGATGGAAAGAAAGTCCAAGCTCCCCGTGCACCGCAAGAACTTCCAGCCAAAACGGACGAAGAGACTCTACAGCTAACCGGTGCGTGAGAGACTCGCGTTTGCCGCCGTTCCGTACTTCATTCACCCTACCTTGGGGCTTGCATTATCTATCCACCCTCCCTTGGGGAGGGTCGGAAACGAGCGTCAGCGAGTTTCCGGGGAGGGGCGTCCACGGATTACGCTTTCGACGGCGACGGCAGCCCTCTCCGCCGCTGCGCGGCGACTCTCCCAGTGGGAGAGTAAAGTAATTAAAGCACCGGACGGCTCGCGCCGCTAACAAACACAAATGTGCAGAGTCACAGCGAGCTGCATTACGCTTCTTCTTCGATCGTTGCGTTGACCGAAGGAATGTCACCCCTCATTTCCATTGCAACGGCGTCGTCGCGAACTGTTGCGAATCCCTCGCGAATCGTTCGAAATGCGGCCGCAGATTTTTCGATCGCTTCTGTGTTTCGGTTGTTGATGGCGCGAAAAGCGAATTCGCACAATCGCATGATTTCGCTCGCGTAATCGCACTGCTCTGCATCAATGCCATCAATGATTTGCTCAAGCAAAAACATTGCGCGAGTTTGGTATCTGATCGCAGACACCCCTTGCGTCTGCAGTGATTCGGCGAGCGTTTCAAGCGTCGAAATCGTTCGATCGTAAAGTGCCAGCAGCAAATCAACGCGTGTCCATTGCGTCGCCGTCGTGGCCACGCTCGCTTGTGTTCCGTTCTTTTGATAAGTCGTCGTCATTTGTTCCGTTTTCTATAGAGACCGAAAGGATGTCAATTGAGCGGTAAGTAAACTACCGATTCCCTGTAAATCGCCAACTGTCGATTCGAGTTGTGCGAATTGTCGAACGAGTGCTTCTCGACGTGAATCGAAGGCCGAATTAAGTCTTTCAATGGACTTGTCAATCGATTCGATGCGATCGTCGAAAGCTTCATTGATTTGACTAATCCTGCCTGTGTCAGAGGCAAGGATATCGCTTATCGCCGTCGACACTTTTGAGGCGATGCCACGCGTAAATTCCACATCGATGCGATCGCCCTCTGATACTTGAGATTCCGTCAGCGTCACGCGAAGCTGGAGTCCTTCTGTCGCTCCACCTACTTCTGTTCCAGCTAATATTTGCCCGCTCCCGGTAGCTTTTTCTGTGTACTCATCTTCCGTCCCTTCGTTGAAGATGAATTTACCAACGACGTCTTGGCCCGTTTGTTCGTCCTCATCGCCAGTCAAGCCAAGTGCCGTCATGGCGGTTCCGGACACGAAGTCAATCGTCGATGACTTGCCGTAGGTTTCCGACGTCATTTCAAGGAGGCCGCCTTCTAGATTTGCCGCTACGGTACGGCCTCGAAGGTCATCGTGATTGTTGATTAACGCTTCAACGTGCTCAACAAGTTCCTGCGCCGTGTATGTTCCGGCCTCAAGTGTCAATGTTACTTCAGGACTGGCGTCGATGGACACGACAAGCTCGTTATTTGATTGGTCGATCGTTGTTGCCTGTACTGCGTTTGTGCCTAAGAATCTGGCTCGAGTAGCAGCGGACAGAATCTGCAGCTTATACGGCGTGATCTTGCCGTCTTGGTCCAGTGGAGACGCTTTCGCCTCGGCTCCTGCCAACAGAAATCGCACACCAGGGTTGGTTGTTGTACCAGTAGCCCCCAGCAATCTTGATAGCCTGGTCAGGCTGTCCGTTCCTGATTTCGTGAATTCGTTTAGCTTCGTACTGTCAACCTGTAGTAACCCTTTGTCGTCAATCGTAATACCAATCGAGGACAACCGGTTGGCTTCGCTACCAATTCCCGGAACGAGGGACGTAACGACTCGCGTGATTTCGTCTCGAATTGCAGCGACCGAGCGATTGCCGAGTAGCACGCTGGCTGTATTTGTCGCAGGGTCGAACTTCGATTGCTCGTCTACGAACGTAACGAACTCATTGTACGATTCGACGAAGGCAGTGACGTTCTCTTTTGCTTTTTCCACGTCGGGTATGATGTCGATCGAGATTTCTTTGGAATTGTCTGCCCTGAACAGATCTAATGTCACCCCAGGAATCACATCGTCCATTTGGTTCGTGTCATTGGTTACTGCAATCGCGCCGAGCCCAGACCCCAATTTAATCTCTGCGTCCGTCGCCGCTTCTACAGGATTGTCAAAATCGAATTCGACGGCGTCTGCCGAACTGCCACCGTCAGGTGTAAACGTGACCGAAAGTTCGTTCGCCGCACCGGTTTCTTTCGAGGTTAGCAGTACGCGATATGGAACGGCCGAACCGTCATTGATCAATGCAGCCGCTGCGTCGCCATTCGCATTGTTAATCGCTTCGACAAGACCGGTCACTGTGTTGTTTGCATCGTCGACTTTGACTTCGAACACTTCTCCGCTGCCGACGCGGATGCTGTACGTCCCCGTTTCGATTTCTGCGTCATCAGTTTCAAAACTGTTGGACGCAACCTGATGTGCTTTCGCCAGGGTGTTGATCGTAAATCGATAGCTGCCAGGCACGGCTGAATTGGAAACAGCAACAGCTGCAGCCTCTTCATCGCTGACCGTTGCCAAACGTCCATTGAACGCATTGTTGCCTGCTCGGCTTAGTTGCACGATCGAGTTCTTCAGTCCCGATAGACGTACTTCCAATTCGCCGATAGCCGCTTTTTGCTCAACGACGCCCTGCTTCCTGCTGTTCAATTGGTCAATCTGACGCTGCTGAATTTCCAGCATGCCATCGATCACGGATTTGGTGTCGATCCCGGTCACAAGTCCGTCAATGTTCAACATAAGACAGTGCCCCTAGCTACAGGCGCGGAAGTGTTCGTGATTGAGCAGTGCGGCGAGCTCCCGACGCAGTCGAACGCTCGCGCACTTGCCGGTTCAAATAAAAAACGGTGGCCAGACTTTCTCTCGGCATTTCCACTGCCCTGCCGAGAGAATTGTCTTGCCACCGTTACTGAGTTAACCTAGTTTCGCTTTTGTTAACCAAGAAGCGAAAGAACCAACTGCGGCAATTGATTCGCGTTTCCGAGAACCGACGTACCAGCTTGTTGGATAACTTGCTGCTTCGTGAATTCGGCAATCTCTTCCGCGAAGTCGGTGTCACGAATAACCGATTCGGCATTCACGGTGTTTTCGAGCGTTGCACGAAGGTTATTCGCGGTAGCTTCCAGAGTGTTTTGCTGGAACGCACCCAATTCACCTCGAAGATTCGTGATGTCGTCGACAGCCGAATCGATTACACCAAGAGCGTCTTGCGCTTTTGCGGCCGACGTCACATCGATCTCTGACAGATTGGCGAACTGGTTGCCCGTTACCGCAATACCCAGTGAAGCGGACTCAGCCTTGCCAATCGCAACCTTTGCTGTCTGGTTCTGGTTAGGTCCGATTTGGAAAATCAACGATTCGTCGGATACGGTCACGCTGCCTTGTGCACCCGTTACCGTTTCGTGGGAGTTGTCGCCGGTAGCGGCTTCGAACGACAAGGATAGCCCCCTGACAACCCCTGAATCCGCCGTGACAACGTTACCTTGCCCGTTGAATGAAACGCCGCCAATTGTGGCGACAACATCAGTACCGGCAGAGTTAAGCGAAGTCGTGCCGATTCCTGTGCTGTTTGCTGCACCTGTGCTGGAGATGACCGTCAACTCAGCAGCAGCACCGTAGGCAGTCGTCGCCAGTTTCAGCTCACCGCCGGACTGTAGGCTTGCTTCGACGCCCGTTTGGTCGGTGAAATCGTTAATACGATCACGCACTTGACTGGCCGTCATGTCCTCAAACAGCGAAACCTTGACGCCGTTAATCGTGAGGGTTTCGTCTTGAGCTAACGCGGACGTGAGTGCTGCACCG
>JAGQPC010000075.1 GCA_020426925.1 Planctomycetales bacterium
TAGTAGTTTGTGCCAGCTTAATCTTCGGGTAGTAGAAGTTGCTATGCTAAACTTCCCTGGCGCACGGGATCTTTAGGTTAGCAAGATCCACTACGAGATACCCGAAAACCAAGATGCATTGAACGACTAGTAGGCTGCATCAACTTAATATTCGGGTAGCGGAAGTTGCTACCCAGGAGGACGGGATCTTTGGTTGGCAAGATCCACTACTGAGCTGGATGCTTATCGCCAATCGGCGTCGTCGACGAGTTCGTTTCCATCGGCTGTTAGAAGGGCTCGCATCACGGCAACGTCCATGCTCGCCGGCCAAGTGTGAACGGAGCCGTCGGCCATCACAACGGTTGCACTTCCGTGAAAACTAAACGGAGCGTCGTAGTTGTTCTGCTGAGGAGCGACGCTGCCGAAGATTGCCATGTCGCATGTCGCCCACGGCCCGGATGGCTGAACGTTAGACGCTTCGAAGCCGCCTTTAACGTACTTGTCCGGCCGAGCTGCTTGCTCGACAAGCAAAACGGTATTTGAGTTTCCGTCCGGTGCGTCTAGTGAACCTCGAAGCGTGCGTGAAGTCGCATCGTACGTGTTCGCCGCAGCAAAGTCCGCATCGCCGGGAGCTTCTGGAACGGCCTCGTCGCCACCGAACATTCGATTAGCATCGAATTCAGTTCCGGTTTCGCCACCTCGCCAAATTCCACGTTCGATCGAACCGTCTGGCATTAAGATTTCGTGGACGGGAATGTAGTCTCGAGCTCCGGCTTCGATATTGGTTAGCGAGGTCGGCTGCCCAACCATTTGCAGCTTGGTAATCTTGCGCGGAGAGCTAGGTGTCGCGGGGCATTCGAAGATGTTTATCGACACACTCGAGGCTTGTCGATTGAAATCCGAAAACGGCAACGCGTTTAGATCCAAAGTGTCGCCAACATTGGAATTGTCTAACTGAGGAAGAATCGAAACAGCCCACGAAAAATTATCCCACGGCAACGGGTTCGCCGTTCGCCATTGTCTTGGAAGCTTTCCGTCTTTGCTCATCGAATAACCGATTACGGCAAGAGCGACCTGGCGGCTATTACTTTTACACGTGTTTGCCCGAGCGCTTATCCTCGCAAAGTTGATAGCCGGCAGGGTAATCGCAATCAGCATCCCGATAATCGCTATCACGACGAGCAGTTCAACCAGAGTGAACCCAACGTGCGGCTTCTTTCGCTCGTTCACAGTCCACGGTGTTTCGATAAGACGTGACATCTTCTTGTCCTATTTGACGTACTTCAGTCGCGGTTCCGCAAAACAAGCAGTCGAACATTCCACAAACAGCCCAACCTGTCCCTGATTCACGAGGATCTCGTTTTCTGCGATTCGAACCGCGTGTGCCCCTGCAGCCGTCGTTACCCACTGTTGGTCGGTGACGGCCTTCTCATCGACTTTCACGACCGGAAGCGGTGATGTGCCAATTTCAACGAACAGTTTCGTTTGCTTGCCGCCAGCTTCGATCCTCACTTTTGCGAGTGGTTCAGATTTAATGCCTGAGTTCTTCGGCGTTTCGTCCCATGTGACGTCGGCCCAGACGAGCGATAAGCGATCATCGGATCGTTCTAAGTAGACAGATCGCAACGGATGACGCCGCCCAACCTCCAGCATTTCCGGGCGGTAAGCGTAGAACAAACCTGACTTCGAGGGCGGGGCAACGCCCGGCAAGCTTGGCGGATCGGACATTGTCACGAAAGCTTCCATGGCGAACCGATCACGGACTGGCTGCCCCATCGGATAGATCGCAAGGCCGGGAACGGAAATCGTGTATTCGACATTCTTTGGATCGACAAGTAGCGGCTGTTCGACTTGTTGGCTTTCAAGAATTCTGTTGGGTTTAGTGGAAACCATCGGTCGCCAATTGTCGAATTGCAAAACCGGCTCTTTCGCGCCGAACGAAAAAAAGCTCCGTCCCGAGTACGCTGCGGCCAGCAAAATCGCCGTTCCGCTGAGAACATTTCGTCTGGACAGCAACTTCGCCTTAACGACAGGTGTGGGGGGCTCTTCGACTTCACGCCCCAGCAATCGCTGGGCGAGTCGCGGCAAGTTCGCACCATCAGCATAGGGTTCCATTGCACGAATTGCGGCCTCCATGTTTTCGTAGCGATTGGCAGGGTTCTTGTTCAGCATGTTGCGAACAACTCGATCCAAGCCCATCGGCACGTCTGGCCGACGCACTCGCAACGACGGAATCGGCGCGAACTGGTGCGCTTCCATCTTCGATTTGAATTCGCCGGGGACAGGGACAAATGGAGCGTTGCCCAGCAGCAGCTTGTACAGGGTGCAGCCCAAACTGTAGATGTCGGCTTTGTCGTCGACCGCGTCGTAGTTGTCCCATTGTTCGGGTGCCATGTAGTCGGCTGTTCCACGTGCCAGCGCGGTAAACGCGGCGTCGTTGTCGTCGGCGATAGACACCAATCCAAGATCTAGCACTCGGACGACGCCATCGTATCCAAAAAGCAGATTAGATGGTTTGACGTCACGGTGAACCATTCGCTGAGCATGGGCGACGGCCAATCCACGCGCCGCTTGAACGGCGATTTCGACCGCGTCCGCAACTGCCAGCGGCGATTGACGACGCACCAATGTTGAAGCGTCAATTCCGTCAACAAACTCCATCACCAGAAAATGTTCGCCATTGGATTCGCTGGCGTTCGTTGCCCGCACAATGTTGGGATGGTCGAGTCGGCCGATCGCTTTCAGTTCACTGTGGAACCGCTCAAGACTCCGGTCGATGTTTGCGCCCGTTGGAGCAAGAACTTTGATCGCAAAGTCACGGTCGAGTTTTTCATGGCGAGCCCGATAGACAGAACCGTTGGCTCCCGAACCCAGAACTTCAACGAGCTGATAGTCGCCGACCTTTTCGCCAATCCGGCTGGTCGGATCGATCCGCGGCGTGTATTCAGCGGTCAATTCATCAAACGAAACGGTCCCTTCAATGCCTTCTGGCGTTTCGAGCAAACGGCGGTGCAAATCGCGGTATTCCGGCTCGTCGTCGTCGGTCAGCGACATGGACGAAAGAGTTTGAACAATAGTGTCGCTGTGCTCGCTTGCGCGGTCGACAAACAATAAACACTGTTCGCAAGTTTCTATGTGACGATGCACCGAATCCATTTCGACGCTAGGAAGATCCGAGCGAAAGAAAGCCAAGAGCTCTCCGTCAGTCGGGCAGCTGCTCTGATTTAGCGATCCAATTGCCATGGGTTCACCACCGCATTTCGTCTGCGACTGTGCCGCTATCGAAAACGACGAAAAAGTGATTCGTTAGGCGCTGCTGCTTTGAGTGGACTCAGCCTGATTCGCGAACTCTTCTCTCAGACGTCGCAGGATTCTCATCTTGACCAAGCGCACGGTGTTCGCCGTGACCTCAAACTCGTTGCCCACCTCGACAGCCGATTGGCCGTCCACGACAACTCGCCAAAAAAATCTCCAATCACGATCTGAAAACTCGTTGCGAACTCGCGCCACGACGGGATTCGAAATCTGATGCAAAGCGGGCACGGAACTCTCCGTATCTCCATCCGCGCTTGATCCGCCTGACGGTTTCGCAATCGCGTCGGCCGATTCGCTGACCGTTACGATCATTTGGTGAGCGTCCGTTCCGCCCATCGCTCGGTCGACTCGTTTCGCCTGATTCCGAAAATGATCTCGCAATTTGTTCTGCGTGATCCGTCGAAGCCACCCTCGAAACGTGTCGCTCGCTCGTTCCCGGCGGAAGTCGCCCAACTTGCGAGCCACCGACCGCAGCACCTCTTGTACAACGTTACTAGCATCGGCAGGCTGTAGCCCGGCCTGACGACACCACCGGTAGACTCGGCGGCTGTACGTTTCGACCAGTTGTTGCCATGCATCAGCGTCATTAGCCTTTGCGCGCCGCAACAAACTGGACGAAGTACGGCTTACCGTGCCTTCACCATGGTTAACGTCAGACCATTTCACGATTGAACATTTTCCGAATGAGGGGCCAGATTTCGTGGAGCATGGGGCATCTACAGAGATTCAGATTAGAGATCCTGGTCGAATTCGTCCACAAGAATTACCGGGGGAAGGCCCGCGGAGGAATAAAATGTCGCAAAAACGATGGTTCTTTGGAATGTAACCACTGGGAGGACTGCAGGTTTAGACCGGTCGGCCGTGGTGAACTTAGCTCTTCATCACGTTTTTTTCGACGGCCAGTGGACGCCTGGTGGCCGAGCGTCAGAAGTGACTCCAACCGCGAACTCACCAATCGCGGCCGCTTCGTGACAAGAACGCGATGTTGTCAGACCTGAACATCCAGCGTTCTAATCGTTGACGGCATAGTTTGCGCGATTAGATTGAACTGTTCACTGCGCTTGATGTGCTTGGATTGGTACTCTTCACCTGACCTTTTCAAACGGCACTCCAAGCCGACCGGAACAAATGGCACCGCTTGCGCGGATCGTGTTGTCGAATCATTCGCGTTCGACCGCGACTTCTTCGCACAAGACAAAGGCAACTTATGCAACGTCGCCCTCGACTCAATCGTTCGCTGATTCGTCACTTGGAAGCACTGGAAGATCGCCAATTGTTGACAGCGTCTGTCGCAGACATCGGTGATCTCTCGCCAGCACTGGAAGCTGCGTTCATCGGTGCATCGGACCTTTCGCAGTACACGGACCAACAACTGGAATCGGCGACTCGCTGGGTCGTGGCGACTCGTCAGCCGGCGGACCTCGTTGAATTGGCCGACACGCTTGGTGTCGAAAAAGAGGACATCACTGAAACAGGGTTCGTGTCGAACACCTATTCGGTCGACGTGACAGACTACGACACTTCAGCAGGCCAGCCGAGCTTTGCTGCTCGAACGCAGTCATTGTTGTATGGCTATCCGATCGTTTCCAAGGAACGGTCGCTGCGGCTTGCGTTTGATGACCCGTTGTTCTCGCAACAATGGAATTTGCACAACACAGGACAAGTTTCGCCGACTGCGACTTTCGATCATGGTTTTACGAACGCATGGGACGAAGCTACAGGCGAAGGAGTCGTCATTTCGATTGTCGACGAAGGTGTGGAACTCGACCATCCAGACTTGTCGAAGAATGTCGTGTTGGCTGCAAGCTATGACTTTGCGAACGGGGACAACATGCCAGAACCGTTCCATGCCTTTGCCGGGCACGGGACGGCAGTTGCCGGAATCGCCGCCGGTAACGGAGGTAACGCGATCGGCATCACGGGTGCGGCACCATCAGCTTCGTTGGCTGCGGTGAAGCTGCCGTTTTCATCGCTGACCGACGATGACGAAGCGGCTGCAGTGAGCTACGGAGTAGCCCTCGTTGACATCTATAACCACAGTTGGGGACCAAATGACAATGGTATTGCTGAAGGACCAGGGCCATTGTTGATTGCGGCGATCGAGCAATCGGTTCGAGATGGTCGTGACGGGCTAGGTGCGATTCACGTTTGGGCGGCCGGTAACGGGCAACTCGCGAACGATGACGTGAATTTGGACGGTTACGCGAACCTTCGCCAGACGATCGCGACGGCGGCAATTGACACTGCAGGACGACAAACGAGCTACAGCGAGCCCGGCGCGGCTGTTTTTGTTTCTGCGATTTCAGGCAGTCAAGGTCACAACGTCGTCACGACCGATCTGGTTGGCGATCGAGGCCTGAACGCGTTTGCTGATTCCACTGATGGCGATTCGCTTTCGGATCTCGACTACACGTCGAACTTTGGTGGAACGTCTGCGGCGGCGCCTGTCGTTTCGGGTGCAGTTGCGTTAATGCTGGAAGCCAATCCATCGCTGACATGGCGAGACGTTCAGCACATCTTGGCCGAGACAGCGATTCAGAACGATCCGCAAGATTCAGATTGGACGACCAATGCAGCCGGATTTCATGTAAACCACAAATACGGTTTTGGCGCTCTAGATGCCGCAGCTGCGGTAACGACCGCGAAGACCTGGACAAATGTCGATTCGGAGCGAAGTACTCGAGCCGTCATTAGCTCGCCGAAAATCGTCAGTGATGACGTTGATGCCACGATTCCGCTTGTTGTCAGCCAGCGACTGAACGTCGAATGGGTCGAAGTCACGGTGGACGTCGAGCACTCGCGTCGAGGCGATCTGGAAATTGTGCTCACGTCTCCATCTGGAACGGAATCAGTACTGGCTTCGCCGCGCGAACAAGATACAGGGTCTTATAACAACTGGGTTTTCACGTCGAATCGAAACTGGGGAGAAACGTCAAACGGCTTATGGAGCGTAACGCTACGCGACGCGATCAGCGGCGAAGCGGGCCGTGTCGAACGAGTGCAGATCGATGTTTATGGTACGACGGCTTCGGCAGTGCCAGACACTGGTGGAGACCAAACAACTGACCCAGACCCAAATAACCCGGGCGACAACACTCAGACTCCCGATAGCGGAACAGGCGATAATGGAGGTCAAACAGATCCGGGCTCTGGCGGTAATCCGAGCAACCCTGATCCTGGAACTGGTGGCGGAGATTCAGGTGCCGGCAGCGGAGGCAACAACTCAGGTGGGAATCAGAATCCACCACCAGTCAAGCCACCGCCCATCAGTACGATTCGCGGTGTGATTCTCGAATCTCGCGACGCGAACGTCACTGCGAATTCTCGCGGTATTGCTGGGCTGTCGGTTTACTTAGACGCGAACAACAACGGACTGATCGACCTCGGCGAAACGACGACTCGAACGTCGAAAAACGGAACATTCATTTTTGATCAGGTACCTCAGGGCGACTACCAGGTTCGGATGGTACCAACAGCTGGTTGGAAGGCGGTAACGCCTGAAACGCAAAGTATCGCTCTGCGAAGCGCGACCGTTGAAACAACCTTCACGGTTCAATCTTACAAGGACTTCGGTGACGCTCCATTCCCCTACAGCACAACTCAGGCGCAAGGCGGAGCGGTTCACGCCATCGACGACAAGCTCTTCCTCGGTTTGCGAGTTGACCCCGATGCCGATGGTCATGGAACAGACGGAGCAAACTGGGACGACGTCAACGGTTTGGACGACGAGGACGGAATCGTGTTTGCGTCGTCGCTCATTCCCGGTCACGGAGCGACACTATCGGTGACGGCATCGCGGTCGGGCTACTTGCAGGGGTGGATTGACTACAACGCGGACGGAGACTGGGAAGATGCGGGTGAGCAGATTCTTGTCAATCGTCGAGTTCCAGCTGGTGTAAGCAACCAAGTGATCATCGTCCCGAACGGCGTGTTGGAGGGAACGACTTACGCCCGATTCCGCATCGCGAATCAGCTGAACGTTCAGCCGAACGGATTTGCCTACGACGGCGAAGTGGAAGACTACGTTGTCCTGATTGGCGATAACGTATCGGAAATTCAAGCACCTGTCGCTCGAAACGATTCGCTGGTCGTGTTACAAGATTCTAGCATCAACGGATTGAATGTGCTCGCGAATGATTCCATTCCTTTGACCGGCGCGCGTATCGTGTCAGTCGATAGCCCCGCGACGCAGGGAGCCGTGGTCATTGGCTCAGGCGGTGGCTCACTGAAGTACACGCCGGCAGTTGGTTTTAGCGGCACGGAGCATTTTTCTTACACGATCGAAAACCTTGTGGGTCAAACCAGCACTGCGATTGTTACCGTCGATGTGACCGAGGTGCTTGATCCGCCAATCGCTGCAAACGATGAGTATTCTATCGGTTTTGGTAGCGGACCAACGACGCTGTCGGTTCTTGGCAACGATGGGTCGACGAACGGCACGCTCCGAATCGGAACGGTTTCGACGCCGACACAGGGCGGGACTGTCGACATCTCCGACGACGGTAAGAGGCTGATCTACTCGCCGCGAGTTGACTATGCGGGACCGGAAGAATTCACGTACACGGCAGTCGATGCGAAAGGACTTTCATCCGAGGCAACGGTTTCGATTATCGTCAGCCGCTCGTCGAAACTAGTTTCTGTTGAGCTAGTCGCAATGGACGCGTCCGGTAATCGATTGACGAACCTGCGTCCAGGCGATGAGTTCACACTTGCCGGATATGTGACCGACACTCGTTCGAATCCACGCGGTTTGTTCGCAGCGTATGTCGATGTGACGTACAACGCCGGTGTCGTCGAAGTTGTCGGCGACATCTCGCATGGGACGACATACGACAAAGTCGTCAGCGGAAACGCCAGCGTGGCCGGGCTGATCGACGAAGTTGGCGGCACGACCAGCATCGTTGCAGGACTCGACGGCAAGCAGTATTTGCTGTTCAACGTACCGATGCGTGCAACCGGTTTCGGCAACGCGAACTTTGCTACTGATTCGGCTGACCATATTCCAGCGAGTCAGGTATTGCTGTTTGGGTCTGATGATGCGGTTGACGAACAGGAAGTTGGGCTTGGCAAATTGTCGTTGCCTGTGCGAGCGTTTACGAACACAGAACCACTCGATGCCAACAATGATGGCTCCATAAGCCCGATCGACGCGCTGGTTGTTATCAACGACCTCAATACGATCGGAGCACGAGCCCTGTCTGTGTTCGCGGACGCGGCTCTATTGCCTAAGTCGTTCGTTGATGTCAATGGAGATAACGCTGTCAGCCCAATCGACGCGCTGATGGTTATCAATCGGCTGAATTCGATCGCCAGGTCGGATGCGTCGGCCGGAGGTGCGGCTGCGACTGGAGTATTTACTAGCGCGGACGTGGCAGCGGCGTTTGTGGACTTGGAGTCTGCAGATGATGACGCGAAAAAGCTGAAACAAGTCGATGATTTCTTCGACCAGTTCGCGTCGTAGTTATTGAAGTGTCACGCTGTCTGAAAACGAAAAAAGCTCGACCCTGATGATGGGCCGAGCTCCTTTTATCGCCAGACCAATGGCGACCGCATGTTGCGAATCACCCGGTCATTAGTTGCAGCAGCAGCAAGGATTGCAGCAGCAGCAGCAAGGTGGTGGGCAGCAGACCTTAACTGGTACTTGCTCGCAGACTACCTTGCGAACGCATCGTGTGTAAGTGCAAGGTTCCTTGCGAGTTACACAACGTGCAACTTTGCATGTTTTCGTTCCGCAAACTTTCTTGCAGACCGTGTAAGGAACTTGCTTGCACTTTTGCTCGCATACCCAGTTGCATACTTTGTAGCAGCAAGTTTTGGTTCGGCATTCTGGAACCATCTTGCAAACTTTGTAGCAGCAGGTCTTGCATTTTTGCTCGCATTCCCAGTGGCATACTTTGTAGCAGCAAGTTTTGGTTCGGCATTCTGGAACCATTTTGCATACTTTGTAGCAGCAAGTCTTCGTTCGGCACTCAGGAACGCATTTGGTGACCGTGTATGGGCACTCGGTGCATACCTTCTCGCAAACGTACTTCGTGCACTGGATTTCCTTCGTGTGGCACTCTGGAACCCAGCATTTCTTGCAGCATACTTTGTCAGGGCATTTGCACTGAACTTGGCAGCATGGGCCTGGGCAGTAGACGCACTTGCACGTGCATGGATCATACGACCATGTACCTGGAGTTTGAACCGTGCGTGTGTACGTTCGGCCAGGAATAACTTCTTGTCGAGTCTCCCAATGACCGCCTTGAACCGTAACCGTACGAGTGTACGGAACAGCTTTGCGGACATACGAAACAACCGTTCGTGTTCGCTGCTCAGTTACCGGAACCATGACCGTATAGTTGATCGTGCGCGTCTTTGTTTCCCAGACGGGACGCATCACGGTGTAATTTACCGTCTTTGTTTTTGTTTCCCAAACCGGACGACGAACCGTGTAAGGAATCGTTTTGGTTCGCGTTTCGTAGTGGGGCACCATGACCGTGTAGTTGACCTGTTTGGTTTTCGTTTCCCAAACCGGTCGACGAACCGTGTAGTTCACGGTGCGGTAGTGGGTCTCGCGAACGTAGTTCACGGTTGGAACTTGTACGTCTTCGTACACCGTTTCCGTTACGTTGCGGTACCCAGTAAATTGCTGTGGTTCGTAAACCACTCGTTGCCGGTTGACCATAATGGTCATTGAGCCATCACAAGCTCCATCGCTACTTTCAGCAGCGCCATCAGCGGCAACGGGTTGGCCGTCACTTACAACGCCACTATTACAGCCACAACTGCTGTAATTCGCAGCGCCAAAGTAAGCGGCGCTTGCAATGTTCGCTGACAGGATTGCCAGCAAAGCCGCAAGGATCGGCAATGCAAATCGCTTGCTCATTCTTAGTTCTCCCTTCCTCTACAAATAACCGGGGTTTATTGGCCTGGCGACTCCTTCGTCGCGTGGTCATGCCTATTGGTCTTCTCATCGCAGACAAGACAAACGCCGCCGTTACAAATGGCAGCATGCCGGAACCCACACGAGAAAGACTCGACGTATTACAGGTTCGTCAATTTGGGTAAAAAACCTGTGATGAAATGCGTGGGCAGACTGGGTGTTTTACGTTTAGATGTCGGCATAACCAGAAAGCGTAGATCTATCGTGCTAGCCAAGCTAGGAATGAAGGGGTTTCGTTGCGGATGGTGTTGATTTCAACTGTTTTTTGGATATTGGAATTCTGCTGCCGGAAACGTAATTGCCCTGCAAGTTGGCCAGCATTGATATTGCACAAGACACTTAATGCCATGACAGCCAACGGTGAAGATATAATCTTGTAGATGCCCTAAAGACTAATTAGAGTCTGACATCGATCGACGCGTGTTGAAATGAGCTGATTGCATGGCTGAACGGAAGAACAACGAAACCTCCCGGGACACAGTTCCTGACGCGGTCGTTTCCCGTTTGAGCCTCTATTTGCGAGAGCTTCAGCACCTGATCGCGAACGATTGCGAAACGACCAGCTCGACCCAGTTGGGTAGATTGCTCGGATTCACAGATGCTCAGGTGCGAAAAGATTTGGCGTATTTTGGCCAATTCGGATACCCCGGGATCGGTTACCGTTGCAGTGAGTTGGTCGGTGCCATCCGAAAAATACTCGGAACCGATCGAAGTTGGCCAATCGGTATTATTGGAGTCGGTAACCTAGGGCGAGCGTTGCTCGGTTACCGGGGTTTTGATCAGCAGGGGTTTGAAATTGCTGCCGCCTTCGACACGGTTGACGACAAAGTCGGCCAAGAGTTCGAAGGCATCCGAGTCTACCACATCAGCGACCTAGAAAAAATTGTCGAAAAAATGTCCATCAAGTTGGGCATTATTGCTGTTCCAGGCCCGGCTGCTCAGGACGTAGCCAATCTGCTGGTTGACGCAGGTGTGGAAGGGGTACTTAATTTTGCGCCGGTGACGATCAGTTTGCCGGACTCGGTCCAGCTAGTTGGAGTAGATCTTGCGATCCAGCTAGAACAGCTCTCTTTCGCGGTTGTGAACCGGGCGACGAATTCCTAGAATGCTGCCAGTTCGGGAATAGTGTAATGGCAGCACCACGGATTTTGGTTCCGTTAGTCAAGGTTCGAGTCCTTGTTCCCGAGCTTTTTCTTTGCGCTAAGTCAACGGCGAGGTGTGCCGTGTCTCTCCGGCGGTGTAAGCCCCTTAACCAATGCGGTTTGTGACGATTCCACCAATCCCGTCACTGCTCTTGCATTGGTGTTCTCCTATCTTTCTTTACCCTCCCGAGGGAGGGTCGAAGCCGAGGAACGAGGCTTCGGGGAGGGGTTTGCTCGCAGGGGATTTGACGTCGCCGCATCAGTTCGCCCCTCCCCGGAAACTCGCAAGCTCATTTCCGACCCTCCCGAGGGAGGGTAAATTCCTAAAGCTCACGGCCCCACTATGAACGAATCCGCTCCAAATTTCGCGTCGTTCCGTTCGTGCGTCCTATAATTTGGGGATAAATTGACTCCGAATTGCAGCGGGATTCTAAACAAATGAGTGTACTGAATAGCTTTCGTTGGCCATTAGTTGCAGCCCTGATGGCACTGTTCACTGTCTCGATCGTACACGGACAAGAAAACTTCTTTGGCGACTCCACCGACGATGACGCGGCTTTTGAGTCTGATTCCACCGACAGTTTTGGCTCAGATTCCTCAGGTGGATTCGGCTCCGACTCAACCGACTCGACTACCGAAGAAGACCCAGCGGTCGTCATCGAACAGATCAACACAGCGCTAGATGACATCAAGGCCACGCGGAAAGCTGAAGATTACGAAGGCGCCATGGAAAAAATCCGCGCGTTAATGGAGCAACACCCGACTAACGGATACGCACAATATAGCTGCGGATTGGAGATGGGACGTTGCCACCTCGGCATGGGCAACGAAAGTCTTGCCATGAGGTTATTCTCAGATCTCTTGGTAGCACCTGGGATCATGAGTGTTCCAAATATTTACTCTGGGGCCTACGTCGAAATTGGCAAGGCCAAAGTTGAAGGTGGTAATTACCTGGAAGCCGTCGACGACTTCACTGAGGCCGTGCAAGTCGATCCCAACAACGCGGAAGCTCATCACTACTTGGGAAAAGCAAACTTCTTACAAGTCATTACATCGCCAGGAGGAGGAATGGACGCGACGAGCTTTGCCGGCTTTCGAGCGGCTATGAGTTCGATATCAAAAGCAATAGAAGTCGACCCGGAATATGGCGAAGCCTATCTGGACCGAGGTCGCGTGCTAATTCGCATGCGTAACCCGAAGTTCGCCGTCCAAGATCACGAAAAGGCCGTTCAATTCCTTGGCCAGGATTCAGATGCGATGGGAGATTTAGCATTTACCTATCGTTCAAGTGCCAAGGCGGAAGCCAACAAGAAAGATTTCGACCAGGCGAAAGTGATCAGCGATTATCGCAAGTCGATCCAATCGATGGATACGTACCTGAAACATCACAATGTCAACGAAGAGCAAAAGCCGTGGGACGATTCGAGCCCCCTCGACATCCCACCTCATTCAGTTCTCATCGCGCGTGCTGAAGCGAAAGTCGACTTGGGCGACGAGCAATCGTCAAATGCGATGTACGAAGATGCGATCAAAGATTGCGATTCTTTCTTGCGGATCGCTCACATTGGCCCTGCAGAGAAATCGCAAGGTTACTACGTTCGCGGACTAGCACTGCGAATGTTGAATCGATTGGATGAAGCTGTCGACGATTTGACAAAGTCGATTGATAACGCGAAACAAACTCAACAAGCCACTTATGCAGGCCAAGCGTATCTTCGTCGCGGAATCATTCTGTTTCGCCAAGGCAAATATCATGAAGCGATCAAAGACTTTGACGACGCGACATTCGCCAACAGTCCAATCCAAGCCGATCCTCGCGCAATGTTGTGGCTAGGGTTCTGTCACGCAAGACTCGGCGATCTTGATTCGGCGAGTCGAGCGTACACGTCGGCGATTCGAGTTTACAGCGACTTTGTTCCGGCCTACATGAACCGCGGACTACTTCGCATGAAGACTGGACGCTTCGCGGACGCCTACGACGACTTCAACAGCGTAATTCGGCTCGATCCAGGCAACAAAAGCGCGGCGAAATACCGCGACGCTGCGAAGAAATACGCGGACCAAATCAACGATTCAGTAACTGCGTCGTTCTAATCGATTTGGCGTTTCGACGAACAAACACCAACGCGTCT
>JAGQPC010000076.1 GCA_020426925.1 Planctomycetales bacterium
GCTGGCCCTGCAAAATGTTCGAATCTGGGCGATCTAGGGAAACATGTCTTGAAGAGCTGTCACGTTCATCGTAGGTGAGTTGTGGATAACAACGACTCACGCGAAGGAACGCGACAGCCATGGCAGTATTGAATATTCGCCTCGATCAGTTCAAGACGTCTGCTTATGAAATTGCCAGAACGCTTCTGAAAAGTCGCAGAAACCTGGCGGCGGAAGTCGAGCAACTCAATGCGGAAATTGCTCAGCTGAAACGCTGCAACGAAGAACTTCAGCAGGAACAACGCAGACTGCAGGACCAGGCGGAAGCGTTGCGCGAAGTCCAGGAGGAAAACGAGTCCTTAAAACAGAAACCGATTTCTTTGCCAGCGGATCTCGCACCGAAAGGTCACAGTTTCGGTGCGAAGATGATCGCGATGTTGATCGAAGTCGCCAAGCGAGTTGGCTTTGCATCGGCGTCGAAAGTCGTCCGCCTTGTATTCGACTTCCTGAACATCGAGGCGAAACTGCCGACGGGCGAGGCGATTCGAACCTGGGCTCGCAGGATCGGAATTCATCTTCTCGAAGACGGCGAACAGTCGTCCGACGATGAATACTGGATCGCCGATCATTCTGCCCAGGTGGGCGGCGAAACGCTGCTGACCATTTCGCGACTTCGCATGTCGGATCTGCCGGCTGCGGGAGAAACGCTTTCGCGTGACAAACTGAAAGTGATTCACGTTCTTCCAGGAAAGCATTGGACTCGCGACAAGATGCGAGACGTCTATCGCGAGTTGACCCAACAACGGGGAAAGCCGGCGGGCTTGCTGACCGACGGTGCCGTCGAGCTTTTCGAGTCAGCCGACGTTTGGGCGGAAAAAGGCGGGAAAAACCCGGTCCGCGTCGTGCGAGACATCAAGCACCTAGCCGCCAACAGCCTCGAACGTTTGGTCGGTAAGAGCGATCGTTTCAAAGAGTTCACAAAGCTTTTGGGGCAAACGCGATCTCAGGTGCAGCAGACGGAACTGGCCGCATTCACACCGCCACGGCAGAAAACGAAAGCCCGCTTCATGAACCTCGGTCCGACCCTCGACTGGGCGGACATGGCCTCGTGGCACTTGAGCCAGCCTCACTCAAAGTCTCGGAAAGAAATCACGGCGGATCGGATGAACGAAAAGCTGGGCTGGCTTCGATCGTTTCGTCACGAACTGGCGTGCTGGGTTCAGTGCGAAGCGGTCATGACGCACTGTCTGGGCTTCTACGAACGTCACGCGGTGGAATCGGGATCGACCAGGAAACTCGAAGCGTGTCTCGATGAAACTTTTGGGCCTCGCGACCAACTCTGTGAGATCGCAGGAACGATGCGCGACGACATGCTCGCCTATTGCCGGGATCTTGAATCAGACCTCGAGCCGGGCGAACGAGTCTGGACGCTGACGGACAACCTCGAGAGCATCTTTGGCGGCTTCAAGCAACTTGAACGACAGCAGAGCAAAGGTGGATTCACGAGCCTCATTGCCGCATTGCCTCTGGTCAACACGACCGTCACCCCCGACCTGGTCCGAACGGCTTTGACCAACATTTCGGTCAAGCGAATGAAAGCATGGACCCACGAAAAACTAGGCACGACGTTGACGGCCAAACGGCAGCTCGCCTACGCCGAGGCCACCGCAAAAAAACAACCCAGCGGGCCGAAAAAAACAAAATAAAACGAATTTTTGCAGGGCCAGGTTGGTGGTGCTGTTTGTCGCGTGCAGCAGTCGCGGCATGCTGATTTTGCTCCAGGCGACTGGGTTCTGGCCAACACTGGCTGGCAGGACTATGCCGTATCCGGCGGCGAAGGGTTGATTCCGCTGGGGCAACAACTCGAACATCCGTCGCTGTCGTTGGGCGTACTTGGGATGCCGGGTTTCACAGCCTACATGGGGCTGCTTGATATTGGTCAACCCAAACCTGGCGAGACAGTAGTGGTCGCCGCCGCGACCGGTGCGGTTGGCTCTGTCGTTGGGCAAATCGCCAAACTCAAAGGTTGTCGTGTTGTCGGAGTCGCAGGCGGTCCGGAGAAGTGCAAGGCGGGAGTTGAAACGTTCGGCTTTGACGCATGCCTGGATCATCGTGCGGCCGACTTCGATCAGCAGCTTGCCAGTGCATGTCCCGATGGCATCGACGTGTATTTTGAAAGCGTTGGCGGGAAAGTGTTCGATGCCGTCCTTCCACTCTTGAACGTCAAAGCCCGCATTCCAGTTTGCGGGTTGATCGCCCACTACAACGACACCGGGCTACCCGAGGGCCCGGACCGATTGCCACTGCTAATGCGGACGTTCTTAACTCGGCGAATTAAAGCTCAGGGCTTCATTATTTATGATTACGATTCTCGCTACGGAGAGTTTCTCGCGGAAATGACGCCTTGGGTCGCAGAGGGCAAAGTCAAGTTCATCGAAGATATTGTTGACGGTCTCGAACAGGCTCCGGGAGCTTTCATCGGCTTGCTGGAAGGTAAGAATTTTGGGAAGCTCGCTGTCCGTGTGGGCGAGGAACCCCAGTAACGAATTGTTGAATACCCTATGTATTAGTTCAGACCAATTACCGGAAATGGACATCACTCGGTGATAGACTTCGCTGCAACATTCATCACGTTCTTTGCTGTCATCGACCCCATCGGGTCGGTACCAGTGTTTGTGGCGGTAACGCGACAATACGACGCAGCACAGAAGCGCAGAATTGCCTTCGTTGCAACGGGAGCGGCCGTGGCGGTGCTGCTCTTCTTCGTTGTCGCAGGCGAGATTATTCTCAGAGCGATGAACATTCCGCTTTCAGCTTTTCGCATCGCCGGCGGGCTCATCCTGTTTCTGTTCGCGATCACAATGATCATGGGTGAGAGTAAACCCGAGGAGGAGGTTGCGTTGGCCGACGAAGCCAGTGACAACGGCAATGAGACCGCCGTCTATCCGTTGGCAGTTACCCTCGCTCGCCGGTCCGGGGGCGATACTTGCTTCCGTGCTGTTCACTGAGAACGCCCGCTTCAATATTTGGGAACAGATGCAAACGTTTCTTATGATAATTGCTGTTCTCTCGGTGGCTCTTGTACTCATGCTTGTGGCCGGCCGTGTCCAGCGCGTGATCGGCAACAGTGGTGCAAGTGTAATCAGCCGAGTCATGGGACTGATCCTGGCAGCAGCGGCAACGAATAATGTTCTGGTCGGAATCAAGGAGCACTTCGGCCTTTGAATGCTGTTCGCGTTGGCATTATGCAGGCGATTGCGCTGATCGCAGAAATCAAAGAAACTAGAGTTGCACGATATTGCCAGCCTACAAGTGTTGGTAACATGGACCACGTTGTGGTGAAGTGACCAATTACACGAGGAAAGGAAATAACCAAGACGACGAGTTGAACCAGCAAGTAATCGACGCGCTACGGCAGACTGTTGCGAGCACGTACGCCCATACGCCAACCTAGGGACAGCAACGTGCCAAAAGTTTTTCAAGATGTCGCCTGCACTGTTTGTGGATGTGTCTGCGACGACTTGCGAATTACCGTGGACGATGGAAGAGTCACTAAGGCGGACGGAGCATGCTATCTGGCTGAGCCGTGGTATCTAGAGCAAGGATCAAAACAGCCGCCCGTTGCCGAAATTGATGGCCTGGCTGCGCCTTTGGATGAAGCAATTGAACGGGCCGCTGCGATTCTGCAGGATGCTCGATCGCCACTCATCTATGGTCTTTCCAGGAGCAGCACAGACGGCCAGCGATCCGCCGTTCGACTCGCAGATCAAGTTAGGGCCACGATCGACACGACAGCCTCAACGTGTCATGCGGCATCAATCATGGCGATCCAGGAAGTCGGTGAATCAACTTGCTCGTTGGGTGAGATCAAGAACCGAGCTGACTTAGTCATCTTCTGGGGAGCCAATCCAGCAAAGAGCCATCCCCGGCACATGGAACGATACTCGGCCGATCCGGTGGGCATGTTTGTCCCCAATGGTCGGTCTGACCGTACGGTGGTCGTTGTTGATGTTGAGCCAAATGAAACAACCGAATTGGCCGACATCTTTATCCAGGTGAGTCCAGGTCAGGATTTTGAAGCGATTTGGACGCTCCGTTGTTTACTTCGTGAACTACGATGG
>JAGQPC010000077.1 GCA_020426925.1 Planctomycetales bacterium
CCAGATTTGATAGCCTCGTTGGACCAAACGATCGGGCATCTCGACTCGTTTTTGGGCGAATTGCGACTGCTCGACTTCGATGATCGCGACACGCACGTTTTGCTGGTCGACGAACGCGTCGGTCAGCTGGAGCTATTTCAAGATTTGCTGGAAGCCGATAGTGATCTTGAAATAGTCTTCATCAACCATGAACTGGATGGAATCGCTCAGATTACGAGCGTTATCGAGCAATATGACAGCATCGATTCGCTGCACATTGTTTCGCACGGATCAGACGGTTCGTTGCTGATTGGTGACACGCAGTTGTCACTAGAATCTCTAAGCCAGTACGAGAATACGTTAAAGACTTGGACGGACCATTTTGCCGATGACGCGGATTTGCTTTTGTATGGATGCAACGTTGCGGCCTCTGTTGACGGTGAAGCATTTGTTGGCGCGTTGGGCGAGTTGCTGGATGTGGATGTTGCGGCGAGTGATGACCTAACGGGCAGCCCCGAACACGCCGGCGACTGGGAACTTGAATTTCAAACGGGAATCATTGAGTCCGAGATCTTCGCGTCAGAAGAATTCCTTGGAGTGTTCGATGGTTTGTTGGCGACAATCACGGTCGATACTACGAATGACGACGTCGACGGAGATACTTCTTCTATTTCAGCACTGTTAGCAGATCGTGGAGATGACGGAGTAATCTCGCTGCGAGAAGCGATTCTTGCTGCAAATAGTAATGCTGCTCCCTCGACGATTCATTTCGACATTCAAACTGCATTGTTGCCGGGCGAAGTACATACGATCACCTTGGCTTCAGCGCTTCCTGATATCGTTCACGAGTTGGAAATTGACGGAACAACGGACGACGACTACGTCGATTCCCCGGTCATCTTTATCGATGGATCTGCAGCGGGACCGTCATCAAGTGGATTTACGATTGCGGGCAAAGACGCGTCGAACTCCGTGATTCGCGGCTTGGGGATTGTCTCGTTCGACGACAACGGCATCGAGATCATTGGAAGCGACTCGAATATCATTGAAGACAACTACATCGGTATCGGTGCCGATGGCATTACCGACCTTGGGAACGAAGGTTCTGGCGTTCTACTGACTGCCAACTCTAGTCCAATCGTGACATCGATCGGCAACATCATTCGTGGAAACGTCATCTCGGGCAATGAAGGTAGCGGCGTCGAAGTCGCTGGTGCGGCAACGATCGACAATACGATAATCGAAGCGAACTTTATTGGGACGAGTGCCGATGGAACGGTGGCAGTTGGTAACGCTGAATATGGAATCAGTCTAACCGGAGCCGTTGCAGACACACTTGTCGGCGGCGAAAACGCAAGCGTCGGCAACGTCATTGCTGGAAATGAGTTCTCTGGGATCCTAATTGGTTCCGGAGTCGCCCGTACCACAGTACTCAATAACTATGTTGGCACAGGTCCCGACGTCGGATTCGGCATTGTCGCCATCGGTAATGGTGGCACGACGGTCGACGGTGGAATTCGGATTGAAGGCGGCGCGACTGATAGTATTATTGGAGCGGTCGATGATGGCAACGTGATCGCTCATAACGTTGGGGCGGGTGTCGTCGTCGTTGGCAACTCCACTGAACATTCGATTCGAGGGAACCAGTTTGTCGGTAATTCAACGCAGCCAATCGACCTGGGGAACGACGGCGCCGATCTGAACGATGCAGATGACATCGACGGCGGACCTAACGCTCGGCAAAACACTGTGGACGTGATAGAAGCATCCATTGACCCAAGTGACCATGTTTTCGTCACTGCACGCGTCTCTAGCGCGCCAAACGAAACGTATACGATCGACTTTTACACGGGAACGGGAAGCAACGTTGACAAGCACCTTTTCACCGCCGCGACAGCCACAGCATCCGGCACGTTTTGGATGCTCGCCAAACTTACGGACGCGGACGTCACAGAGGGTATGAATGTGTTCGCGACGGTCACCGACTCCAACGGTAACACGTCTGAAATGTCGACCGGTTTCACAATTGTCAGTCCAAACGGAGGATCCATTGCACAGGACGACGGACCAGAAGAGGCGCTCAGCAATACGCCCATCGTACTGAATGTTTTGGCCAATGATTCCGACCCCGATAGCGACAACGTTCGCTTGCTGGAGGTCGCAACTGCCAGTGACGGTGACGTGGTTCCGTCTTATGGTGCTGGAACCGTTACGTATACATCTGATTTAGAGTTCCATGGGAACGACCAGTTCGATTATCGGACTGGCGATACGGGTGACGGACTGAGTCACTATTGGGGCTTCACGTCTGACATGACCGATGCGGTTGGCGGATTTGCAGCGACAACCAACGGAACGCCCAACGTCGCGGTCGCCGGAGAGTTCGGGCTGGGACTGGACTTCGACGGAATCGACGATTCAGTCACGCTTGGAGACATCACGTACGGCGACGACTACAGCATTTCGTTTGCGTTTAAGATCGACGACCTGAGTCCCGATGGTCCAGCGGAATGGCAGCCGTTGTTCAGTCATGGCAATCCGAGCCTAGCGGATGGAATCACTGTCGCTGTTGCAGAAGACGGATTGCTAGGGACGGACGGAATCATGCGAACGTTCATCCGAGACAGCGACGACACGTCGGCAACGACTTTTAATACTGACATTACATCGCTGATAGGCGACTCGAACTGGCACACGTATACGCTGACCGTTTCGAATATCGGACTGCTTGCTGTCTATATAGACGGCGAAATCAAACAAATCGCGGGCAATCAGAACACGTCGATCGATCCAACCGGAAACGCGTTGCTAGGTGACAGCGTTGATCCATCCATGGGGCGATTCGATGGCTCGTTGGATACCGTGCGAGTCTACGATCGAAGCTTAGATGTGTTCGAAGTGGAGCAAATCCATTTTGATAACGACAACATCGGAACGGTATCGCTGACCGTCACAGGAGATCCTCCAACGATCACCAGCGACGACGCGATTTCCGTAGACGAGAATCAAAATTTCGCTCACACACTTGCCTCTACGACGCCTCAAGGCGCATCCGTGACGTTTTCGATCGTCGGTGGCGATGACAGCGGATTCTTCCACCTCGTCGGAAACACGCTTTCATTCACCGCAACGCACGACTTTGAAGACGCACAAGACAACAACAGTGATAACATCTACGAAATTGAAGTCGCAGCCACGAACGCATTCGGCAGCGTACGACAGACTATTTTCGTCACCATCGATGACATCAACGAAGCTCCAACTGCGATGGACGACAGCTTTACGCTAGCCGCCGATGTTATCTCAACGGTCAACAGCAGTGTTCTGTATAACGACGTAGACCCGGATGACGTCAACGATCCTGCACTTGACTCCGAGTCGCTCGGATATGTCGCATCACTCGACACCGACGGCGACGATTTCTGGCAAGCATCGACGGGACCGGCGGGTTTTTCGTGGTCGATGGAGAACGCCACCTACACGACGACTCCGACCAATGCACCTGAACTCATTGATGCCGCTTGGGTGTTTGACGGTTCAGGCGGCGCGACCAGCCCCGGTTTTCCCGGGCTCCCTGGTCCTCAGGCACACGAGCCCGCGTCGTTTGAGTTGTGGATCAATCCTGCCGACACAGCAGACCGCGATGTCATTCTGGATTTGGGCAGTGACGACGGAGGAACCGCATTGGTCCTCGACGGCGACCTTCTGAAATTGTATTCGAATGGAACCGGAGAAACGCACTTGCTGACGTACAGTGGGCCGGAAATCGCAGCTGGTAAGTACATGCACATCGTGATTGTGTCCGACCGCACCGGAGCTGTCGCTGGTGGAGGCGGTCCCGATCTGAGGTTGTACGTGAATGGCAATCTGGTTTCCGCTGCCGACGACATCACGGACACGTACATCGGTTGGACCAATGATTTCACTACCAATGCGTTGGGCGGCTCGTCTGGAACGATGGCGGGTTCGGCCGGAACATTCTTTGAGGGCGAGATCGCAATGTTTCGCTACTTCGAAGACGCATTGAACGAAAGTGAAGTGCTCAAGCAGTATCAATCGATCGCCAATGAGCTGACGGTAACTGAGGTCAACGGTGATGGAGCGGCAGTCGGTGACTGGCTCGATCTGGCATCGGGTGCTCGCGTCAAAATGTTGGTCGATGGTGCGTTCGCCTACGATCCGAATGGAGCGTTTGACACACTGCTGGCTGGAGAAACGGCGAACGATCAATTCACCTACACAACGGAAGACGCCGGTGGCTTTACTGACAGTGCCACGGTGACGCTGACGATTGAGGGAGTCAACGATCCAGCACATGATCTTGACTTAGACAACAACACTGTGGTCGAGAATGTCGACGGGGCCAACATCGGAATGCTCACGGCGTTCGACGCCGACGATACATCGCACACATTTACGGTTGACGATGCTCGATTCGAAATCCTGCCGACTGGTATATTGCGTTTGCGAGCCGGCGAGTCGCTCGATTTCGAAGATGGAAACCCGGCCATCATCAACGTGACTGCGGAGGATCCAGGTGGCGCGACGTACACGGAACAATTCTCCGTATTCGCGACCGACGCCAACGACGCACCGCACGACATCACCATATCGAACGATTCTGTCATGGAGGAGCTTGATACGACCGGGGGCTTTGTCGTAGGGACGTTGACTCCACACGATCAAGACGCAGCAGACACATTTACGCTTTCGATCATCGGCGGAGCAGATGCGCTGCTGTTCACAATCGACGGAACTGATCTAGTTCTCGACGATGGCTTATTAGATTTTGACAGGCAAAATTCGTACGAAGTTCAGATTCAGGTTGAAGACGCTCTCGGTGAAACGTACCAGGAGTTGTTAACGATTTCTGTCGATGAGGTCAACCACGCTCCTGAGTTAAACCACCCCACGAATACGCTTTCTCTATTCGAGAATAGCAGCTTTGTTGAAAAGCTGACGGCTACCGATGCGGATGGAGACTTGTTGACGTTTGAAATTGCCGGTGGTGCTGATGCGGCCCGATTTGGCATCTTTGGATCAGGTGAGTTGTTCTTCTTCGTTTCACCCGATTTTGAAAACCTCGACGATGCCAATAAAGACGGGATCTATGAGGTCGATGTCAGAGTGACAGACGGAGACCTGGAAGACGTCGAGACGTTTTTGGTTCGAATCCTTCCCGAAAACGACAATGCACCGGTGTTCGTAACACCCCACTTCGTATCCGTCGATTCAGGGCAAACGTTCGTCACAACTCTAGAAGCGACCGACGCAGATTTGCCCGGCGACACCATCACCTATTCAGTTGTCGGTGGATTTCACCAAAGCATTTTTACGGTCAAAGACAACTCGCTGCTGCTAACTGTTCCGCAGATTAACGGAGACCAAAACTTTCGGCAGGTCGTCGTTGCTGCTAGCGACGGCAATGGCCTCGTTACCAACCATACTATCTACGTCCAAATCACGAATGCCGCACCCGTAGCGGGCGACGATTTCTATGAGATCGATAACGTCGGAGTCTTTAGCGGGAATGTGTTGGATGACGATTTCGACATCGATGATAGAGAACTTACCGTATCGCTTGTTTCATCACCATCGAGTGGTGAACTGGTTTTGAACTCCGATGGGACTTTTGAGTTCACACCAGCTCCCGATGTCGCGGGCATTGTCAGCTTTGAATATCAGATCGAAGACTCGGAAGGCAACACCGACCGAGCAATTGTTTCGTTCAACGTCGACACAACTGGCGGTCCCGTCGATAGCGGAGGATCTTCGGGCACTCCGACGAACGACAGTTCCAACAACACGACAAACACCAACAATAACAACAGCTCATCGCAAAATTCGACTAGCGGCAGCTCTACAAATTCAATTCCTGAAGGCGGAGGCCCGTTGGAAGAGCGTGCACCTGCCCGCAGCGATCAAACGATCATATTTGGGGAATTATCCGGATTGGCCGGAGAACTGGAAACAGATGCAATTTCGTTTCAATCGGTAGCGGTCGAAACCGATTTTTCGACAGGTGTTTCAGTTGAGAGTGGTTCGACCGAGCGATCAAACGGCTTTACCTTGCAGGACGTCAGCTGGAGACCCGAACATAACACCGTGGAATCGTCATTTGCGTCAGTATTGGATGCCATTGCCGCGATTGAGTTTGGAACGGTGAATCAAATCGAATCTCCGGTCGAACTTTCCAACGAAATTGCGGGAACAGTTCTAAATGCTTCGGTTGTCACTATGAGTGGCGTAATCTTGGGATATGTCGCGTGGATTGTGCAGAGTGGTGTTGCGCTCAGCAACATCATGACGCAGCTGCCCATGTGGAATTCGTTCGACCCGTTGCCCGTTCTGGAATTTGCGGAACAAGCGGGAGATGAAGACGAGACTCTGGAAGAGTTTATTCGGCGTCAAGATGCGGAGACGTCGTAAGACTGTCCCTACGCCAACGATCCGATGAAAAAGAAACTATCCGCCAAGGTACAAATCAGCGTTGGGCTAGTTTCGATTCTAGCGCTGTTTCTGATTTTCGGACGGATGCTCTTCGTTCCCGATCCGAATGTCTTGATTCGCCAAGGCCGCAACGCACTTGGCCGAAGTCTTGTCGATGGATGCTGCTTGTTCGCTGGCGTCAACGACAAACAGGGCATGAAGGTTTTGCTCGATCGTCAAGTTGACGGCCAAAAAGAGTTACTCGCTGCTGCCATCGTGGAAAGCTTCTTCGACAGCGACTCAGGCGAGACTCACATTCACTATCGATACGCGTCTGCGAATTGGAGTGAGGAGGCGTGGGATCAAGCGTCACGGAAAGACCGCGGCGACGCCATTGAATTCAAGATCGCAGGCCGACAGCGTGAGTGGGGTCGATTGAGATTAGTCTTTCAGCCCATCGTGGGTGCTCGACCAGCCGAATACCTTTGGCATCCATACACGCAATACGGGATTTTTGTTGGGGCCGGCGTATTCGTGAGTTACTGGCTGTTCCTGGGCAAAATGCTCAGCTACATGAATCCCAAAAAAACGGTGCCGGGGCGAGTTGCGGATGCCTACAATTCGCTGCAGGGCGGATTGTTGGTTGTGAATTCCCGAGGCCGAATTGTATTGTCGAACCGCTCGTTCGCAGAAGCGGCGGGCCTCAGCAGCAAGGAACTATTTAACAAACCGATCGGCGATCTTCCGTGGGTTCAGGTTGGTGACACAGTCATCGAAACGATGCCATGGGACGCAGTTCTCAGCGACGGGAAGCCTCGCGATCGAATCGTTATCGGACTCCGTGATGCAGCTTCGGTAGTTTTTGCAGAGCCCAAGGAAGAACGGATCTTTCAAGTCAACTGTGCGCCAGTCGCGTCCGAAGGAAAAGACGGCGTCGTAGTCAGCTTGGAAGACATTACAGAGCTCGAAAAAACTCGCGCCGAACTAGTCACGGCGAAAGAAGCCGCTGAATCGGCGAATGAAGCGAAGAGTTCCTTTCTGGCCAACATGAGCCACGAAATTCGTACGCCCATGACCGCCATCCTTGGATTTGCCGACACGCTGCTCGATCCCGACCTATCGCAACCCGAACGAACAAGCACGATTCAGACCATCCGCCGCAACGGCGAACACCTCCTGCAGATCATCAACGACATCCTCGACAT
>JAGQPC010000078.1 GCA_020426925.1 Planctomycetales bacterium
CCGACTCGCCGTCGCACGTGATTTCAAATTTGTGTTTGCCGGGCCCGACCGAGATCACTTTGTGCGTGTTCGGTGCGATCTCTATTTCATGCTGCTCGTTGAGCGTAACGTGCATCGGTGTAGATTTTCCGTTGTCGAGCACGATCGTCGAGGGCGCGTCGCCGCATCCGGTAATCATCGCGATGGAAACGATCGCCAGGGCAAGAGTCATCCGCTGCGAGAAGCGGACCGCAGTTTGGTTTTTCATGAGAGGCTCACAAGATGTCTGGGACGAGTACACTCACGCGTAGGGCGTGTTTTCAGAAACGTAGGACGCCACTAACGGGGTGCAAACAAGCTTTCTTAGACGTTGCGAAGACACGACAGTCGGTGGCTTGTTTGGCGACGTCTCACAGAATGCGAGTTGCCTTGGTTCGACACGCGCTGCCGTTGTTATCCATCTCCACCGCCAAGTCGCCAAAGATCAACATCCTGCGTTTTCGTAGTCCTGCATGTTTGTAGTCCTGCGACTCCGCTCGCAGGGCACCCATTCTTCAATCAACCCCGCAGGCGAAATTCGCCCAATCGCCCGAACACTGTATGACTTACGTCATGACAACCTAAAGTCGCGGTTAATCCGACTGGCGAAATGTGGCCGATTAGCGAAGGGCTATTGCCGAATAGATTTTCTTTTGGGTTCTCGCTAGGCTGAACCGATGACTGGAGTACAAGGACGATTGTGACATCACGGATGATCTGTGTAGCCTCGTGCGCGAGTCATCCGTATGTCTGTTGATCTACTCCACGCTATCATCGCGTGCGTCTTTATTGCTGTTTGGCTTCTCGTCGGACAGATTCTTTGCCACGGTTGCAACGACGCGGCAACGCGTAAGTATCCGTAGTCGTCGGAGCGTGTAGTGTATCATGGTGACGTTGAAATACCTTGATATCCTTTGCCGACAAGAACACTTCAATGCGTGCAGCAGACGATAATCCTCCATCGCTTCAGTTTTCGCTGCGAACGTTTCTGATTTTTGTTGCGTTGGTAACGTGCTTACTTTCGGTAGGAATTATTCTTGCTAATCGTGCGCGCGAGCAAAGCAGAGTGAATCAGTGCGCTTCAAGCATGCGCACGATCGGAATTAGTGTTTTAAACTACGAAACCGTATTTCGAGTTTTTCCTGCTGCAGCGCCCAGTTGCACGACTGAGGCGTGGTTGTCTACTGGAATCGAAAATGGCCAAACATGTGTCGGCCCAAACTGGGCCGTGAAGATCCTAGGGCAATTGGATGAAGTAACGCTGGCTCGCGATTTGAAGAGGGCGATTGTACCTCCTCTAATGTCCGCGGTTGACTTTGACAATCCTGAACTATCACGGCGCATTCCAGCAGAATTCAATTGCCCTGCGAGTGCACGTGGAACTTTAATACACAAAAGCGATCGGACTCAGCTTCACGATTTGGCCAAAGGCAATTATGCGGTGTGCCTTGGTGCCACGACGTACGTCGAGTCAATTGAAGGGAACGAAGTCGTTGACGCATTGCTCTCGCAAACTTTGGGTGAGCGAAATCTGAATCGGGAACGCGGAATCTGCACCGTAAGAATGATTACTCGGTGGCGGGAGCGAGACCCGAACACGCGGTTGACGGCGTCGAAAGGTGATTGGCTGTGGGCCTTGGGAACGGGAACGCGAGTTGCGGACATCAGCGATGGTCTGTCCAAGACTGCTCTGCTCAGTGAAGTCAATCCGATCGCACGCGGCAGTTCTGCAATGGACGACATCCGTGGCGCCTACATGACCGCGTCGATGGGTGCGAGTACATACTCTCACCGGACGCTTCCGAATTCTGACTCACCTGACTGCATTAACGGGTGCGACATTCATGCCACGGGGCGAATGCGCTGCATCGAGATATCGCAAACTGGCACGAGCAGTGGCGACACATTTGCCGCAGCGCGAAGCGGCCACGAGGACGGCGTCAACGTTGCGTTCGGAGACGCGTCAGTTCGCTTCATTGGCGACGACGTTTCGCCAAAAGTCTGGAGAGCCTTAGCGACTAGATCCGCATCGGACTGATGACTGAAGCTTGATTCTCTCGCGGCATCAGCTAGCACCGTCGCGAATCATATTGACGTTTTTTCGGACAATTCCTAAAGTTCGCCACCGCGCAGGGACACTATGCCCTGGTCGTAAAGGAATTTGGAGGGAACCATGTCCAATTACTTCACAAAAACAAGCCTCATCTGGCGTCTTACTGTCGTGTCCTCGTTTGTGTGCGTATGCTTTTCGCTAGCTGCGACCAATGTGCAAGGACAACTCAGCAAGTCAACTCGCGGTCGGAAGGCGTCCGCTCGCACGACGGCAGCTCGTGCAACTACGGCCAAACCGCAAGCACCTGAAAGCGAAAAGCCAAAGATCGTAGCTGTTGTTAACGGCAAGGAGATTCTTCGCAGTCAGTTGGCTGCGCAATGCTTGAGCCGCTACGGCAAGGACGTTTTAGAAAGCTTGGTCAACAAGTATTTGATCGTTCAAGAATGCAAGCGACGCAACGTGACGATCACTCATCAAGACGTCGACGCTGAAATTGCGACGATCGCTAAGAAATTCAACATCTCACCTGACCGTTGGATCGAGCTTCTGCAAAACGAACGACAGATCTCAGCCGAGCAATATCGGCGTGACATCATTTGGCCAACTCTTGCATTGAAACGACTCGTTGCGGAAAAGCTAACCGTCTCGAACGAAGACCTGCAAAAAGCATACGAGTCGGAATACGGACCGAAAGTCCGAGTGCGAATGATCGCGGCTTCCTCGCCTGAAAAAGCTGACAAACTGTTGGCGCAGGTTCGAGCGAATCCTAAGCAGTTTGGGACGATCGCAAAGAAAGAATCAGAAGACGCGAACAGCGCTGCGGCTCGAGGTTTGATTCCGCCGATTAGCAGACACATTGGCGAAAAGAACATCGAAACTGTCGCGTTTGCGTTGAAGCCAAACGAGATTTCGAATGTCATTCCGTTTGCCGGTCAGTACATCATTCTTCAGTGCGAAGAGCACATTCCGGCAACAAAGATTAGTCCCGAATTCGAAAAGACTGCACGTGATCGACTGAAAGATCGATTGCTCGACGATCAGTTGCGTAAGGAAGCCGAGATGCTCTCCAATAGCCTCAAGTCGAACGCAAAAATCGTCAACATCATGAACAACAAGGAGCTGCGAGCAAAATACCCTGGCGTCGCGGCCGCGATCAACGGACAGAAGATCTCGCTGGCGACGCTCGGCGAAGAGTGTATTGCTCGCCATGGCCCGGAAGTTTTGGAAGCAGAGATCAACTACACGTTGCTGCAGCAAGCACTCAAGCGTGCCGGCAAATCGGTAACGCAGCAGGACTTGGAAGCAGAAGTTGATCGTGTCGCAAAGATGTACAACAAGACGCGTGCCGAGTGGCTGAAAGAAATCACGGAACAAGAAAAACTCTCCGTCAAAGCGTACACACGTGACGCGGTGTGGCCGTCAGTCGCTCTGAAGACGCTCGTGAAAAACCAAGTCGAAGTCACGGACGAAGATATTCGCAAAGGCTTCGAAGCGAATTTTGGTGCTGGCGTTAACGTGCTTGCCATCGTACTTGGCAACCACAGAACAGCTACCGAAGTCTGGCAAATGGCTCGCGAAAACAAGACCAAAGAATACTTTGGTCAGCTGGCCTCCAAGTACTCGATCGAACCCGTCTCGCGAGCGAACATGGGCGAAGTTCCTCCGGTACGCCGATACAGCGGGCAGGAAATTGTCGAAAAGGAAGCGTTTAGTCTGAAGCCAGAAGAACCGCTTTCCGGCGTGATCGCCCTAGGTGATCGCTACATCATTATGTTTTACGTTGGCGAAATGGAACCGTTTGTTGCAGAAATGGACAACGAGATTCGCGCAGAACTGCAGCGCGAGATCCACGAAAAGAAGCTGCGGTTAGAAATGGCAAAAGAGTACGACACACTTAAGCAGATGGCAAAGATCGACAACTATTTGACAGGTCGATCTCAGTCGGGCCAAGCGAACTCGCCTCAAGTCGGCAAGCCGGCTCAGTCGAGTCCACAGCTTGTAAGGCCAGCCTCCACAGGCGGTCGCTCGATCCAGCGGTGATAGTTTGTGTCACTGGTTAGTTCGAAAAAGCACGCGGTACGAGGCGTGCTTTTTTCTTGCGCGAGGCAAATCAAACGTCAAATTTTATTCCCTGAGCCAGCGGGAGTTCGGTTGAGTAGTTGATGGTATTGGTCGCGCGGCGCATATAGGCCTTCCATGAATCGGAACCAGATTCGCGGCCGCCTCCGGTCTCTTTTTCTCCACCAAACGCACCGCCGATTTCGGCGCCGCTGGTTCCAATGTTGACATTGACGATTCCACAATCGCTGCCTGACGCAGAACAAAATAGCTCGGCTTCACGCACGTTCGACGTGAAAATGGCCGACGCGAGGCCCTGCGGCACGTTGTTTTGGATCGCGATTGCGTCCGCTAAATCGGAATAGCGAATGACATACAAAATCGGAGCGAACGTTTCTTGCTGAACGATGTCAGCGTGCGCGTCGATCTCGACGATCGCCGGCTGAACGTAAACTCCACCATCGGGAATTGAATCACCGGTCACAGCATCACCTCCGTAGACGACTCGACCGTCTTGCTGGACGGCTGCTTTCAGCGCTGCGGCCATCGTGTCACGCGAACGACCATCGATCAGCGGACCAATCAGCGTTAGTTCATCGCGAGGATCGCCGATCGGAAGTCGTCTGTAAACATCAGTCAATCGTGCCACGACCGAATCAGCAATGCTTTCGTGAATGATCAAGCGACGCAGCGACGTGCATCTTTGTCCGCACGTTCCCACTGCCGAAAAGACGATCGCGCGAATCGCCAATTCTAAATCTGCTGAAGGTGTTACAACCATTGCGTTATTGCCACCGAGTTCCAGCAATGATCGGCCTAATCGCTCGGCGACGGTGGTTGCTACGGCTCGCCCCATCGGAATCGAGCCGGTTGCGGAGATCAGCGGCAGTCGAGAATCGCTTGCGAGCGCTTGTCCGGCATCGACGCCTCCGATCACGATCGAAGAAACCGCGGACGGAACGCCGTGTTTTTTTGCAACCTGCATTAACAGGCTTTGGCATGCCATGGCGCACAATGACGTCTTCTCAGACGGCTTCCAAACGACCGGATCACCGCAGACGAAAGCGACCGCCGCATTCCACGCCCACACGGCCACGGGAAAATTGAACGCACTGATCACGCCGATCGGTCCCAGCGGATGCCATTGTTCAGCAAGTCGGTGATTTGGCCGCTCGCTTGCGATCGACCGTCCATACAGCTGGCGACTGAGTCCGACGGCAAAATCGCAAATGTCAATCATCTCTTGAACTTCGCCTAGTGATTCTTGGACGATTTTTCCCGCTTCGTATGTAACAACCGTGGCGAGGTCTGTTTTGTGAGCGCGAAGCAAGTTTCCAAATTCGCGAACGAAGTTGCCTCGGACCGGTGCGGGAACCGTACGCCAGTGCTGGAATGCGTTCGTCGCGGCGTCGATGGCATCTGACACTTGCTGGGGTGACGCTAACGAGAACTCGGCGATTGGTTGTCCGTCGATCGGTGAATGGACGACATAGCTGTTTGCGTCTCCTCTCATCCAACTGTCACCGATTGCGACGGCTTGTTGGTTGAACACGCCCAACCGCTGCAATGCTTCGTTCAGATCATTCGACATTAGTGGAACCTCCATCCAACGCAATTCCAGTTAGATCGTGCGACGCGTGACTGAATCGACTCGACGCGGCACTGTCAAATTGTTTTCCAAATCGGTTGGCTAAAAACGTATCAAGTTCGACTCTTTCCTGTCGCACGAACCCTTGATCCGGCAGCTGACCGCTGACATGCAGATCGACGACGGTACAAATTCCGGCGGCTGTCGTTAGTTGGATCGCACTCCAGATTTCTCCATCGATTTCTTGGGCGTAAACCTTGCGAGCGTCACTGATCTGAACGAGGTCATTGTTTCGCCAACCGGAAACGGTACAAAACGTCACGACGACATCTTGAAATGTGATTGGTACGGCATCTTCCAAAATTGACTTCAATACGCCTCGTTTGTCACTCATTCGCAATTCGTGAACGAGAAACGACATCAAGTGTCGATGACCAAGATAGCGAACGGTCTTATAGTTTAGTTCACGAACCTTTCCATCAAGCGTTTCGCAGAGCGTTCCGAGTCCTCCCGAAGTGTTGAAGGCTTCGTACCGAACGCCATCGAGCGAAAACTGTTCGAGGCCTTCCAACGGCAGCACTTCAATTCGCGTGCCTTCTTGGATCGCTTCGCAGGGATTGCAGTATTCATTGATCAATCCATCGGTTGACCACGTCAGGTTGTACTTGAGTTCGCCGGTCGGGAATTGAGGCAACGCGCCGACTCGCATGTGAACTTTATCGATGCGATCAAATGAACGAGTAAGATCATACGCGGCGATCGACACGAAACCGGGAGCCAGGCCACATTGAGGCATGAAGATTTGGCCTGGCTTGGCCGAGTTGGACACTTCGCGAACTGCTCGCGTCGTTTCTACGTCTTCCGTCAGGTCGAAGTAACTCAGGCCCTGCTCAAGAGCAACTTGAGCGACAGTTGGGTTGAATCGATAACTTAATGCGGAAATTACGGCGTCGTGGTCGGCCATCGTCTTTGCGAGCTGTTGCCGATCCGTCGCGTCAACCAGCGCTGTTCTTACGCCTCGTGTCTCTGCAATGCGCGTGATGGCTTTTTGATCGCAGTCGGCCACGGTTACATCGAAGTCACCGGATTCCGATAGAAGCTTTACGATCATTCGTCCGATTTTTCCGCCGCCAAGAAGCAGAACTTTGTGCATGACGTTTCCTCCACCTCTAAGCATTACGCAGGACACAATGGACGCGGTAGAATAGTATTGAAATTATACGTCACTTCCGTTCTTGCTAAGGCGCCGCGCTCATGTCGCTGTCATCTAAATACCAGTGGAAAACGTGTCCTGAACCGGCTCAACACTTATATTCGACACTAGACCGTTTGCTTGACGGTACCGATTTCGGTCGCCGTTGGAGTGATCGGTGTCGACCAGAATCAGGAACTCGCTTTTTCGATTGGGTAGATCACATCGTCGTCCATGACGACCAGCACGACACGTTGGCAAACCTTGGATTTGAGCTGACGGACGGTACTTGGCGTAATCCGGATGCTCTGTTTCCATCCGTGCGATTTGGTGAAAAGCACGCCGTTGCCATCAAGGTCGACTCGGCCATCGACTTCGCAGCTGCGAATGGATTAGCGAACGACTGTACCGTCACGGGGTCCGATGGCGATCAATTCATGTCCATTACCGTCAATGGCAATACCGATTTTGTGGCGATCGAGCGGCATGGCTATCGAGGTTATTCAGCGGTCGACTCGAACGCAGCACAAAAACAGATTGCGCGAGACTTTTACGCCTCCATTAGCCAGCGGCACAGAGATCACAGTCAGAAGGATCCCGCTAGTGGTTTTGATGAAGCAGCGAAAATGCTGAAGGAGGTTTCTACGGAACTCGACATCAATTGGGCGTGCGACATATTCTTTCGTGCGGAACGCGAATATTGGATGAGCCGTAACAAGGCGGCGAGAGTTCAAAAGAAACGCCAAGACGCGTTAGGTTCAGGCTGGGCCAATCACGATCATCACACGTTTCGAAGTAGTCGCGAATGTTTTGCTCGGCTGGTCAGCGTATTAGAGCTGATGGGATTTGAATGCCGTGAACAGTTCTACGCCGGCGAGCAGGCTGGTTGGGGAGCGCAGGTGCTCGAACATCCGAAATGTGGGATCGTTATTTTCACAGATGT
>JAGQPC010000079.1 GCA_020426925.1 Planctomycetales bacterium
TAGGTCTGCAACACAGTTTTCATGGAAAGCCCTTTCTGGGTTGTGGATTCGGTTGACTAAGTGGCAAAGCGTGCGGAACGAGCCTTTTGGGGCAATAAGAACGAAAAAAGTCTTCTGAAAAGCATCAGAATCAGAGAATCTGCCGTGTTTGCAACTGTTTGAGGGAATGGAAATGGATCTTGGGTCGGGCACAATCTCAAAAGCGATAGGTTTCGCCCCCGGCTGTCGACTTCTTCCGCTTTGAAAGCAGAATCCGAGCGATCAACTCGGCGTCCTCAAGACCTGCATTCAAGAAAGGCAATGCAAAGATGAAATACCGCATGTCCATGGTTTTTGCGATTATCGCCCTGATGTCATCCACTATAGTGACACAAGCCGATGAATCAGCTTCGTCTGACAAGCAATCGGCGGCGCCCCGTGCGCCGATCGATACGGAAACCTATCGAAACCAAGTGGTCAAAGCGTACGTGAAGGCGCTCAAGGAGAAGAAGTACACGTTGGTTCTGTTCTCGAAATCGCACAATGTCAACCCTTTCGCCAAGCGGATGGTCGAAAAGCTAAAGAATCCAGTGCTGGCAAAGTACTCCGATCGCGTCGTGATGTGCCTTTGCGACCCTGAGCTGGATTCCTCATCCAGCGAACTGCATCAAGAATTGAATGTCAAAGCGTATCCCGCGTTGTTTCTGATTAAAACAAACCGGGAAAAAGTCGACGTGAAAGCGACTGTCATCGGAGAAGTCGAAACCACAACCCTGAATGAAGTATTGACGAACGTCCTGCGGCAACCAATCGACGATGTCGGGCAATACGCCGAAGATCTGCCCGAGACCAAACAAAACGCCACAAGCTCATCGACGGTGTCGAGTGACTCGGATGAGACGACTTCGGGTGCTGGCACTCGCACGTTCGATCTGAATCGTTTTCGCAACCGTCTGCTCGATGCCTACATGACAGCGCTACACGAAAACAAATACACTGTGGTACTGCTCAAGAACGAATCCAACGGTTTCGCCGACCGCATGGAACGCAAACTAAAAGATCCCAAGCTTGGTCGATTCGTCGATCAGTGCATCGTGACCGTGTCGCGTCCTTCGCATGACAGTGGCGCTAAGCAAGTTGCCGACGAACTCAACTTAAAGGCCTATCCTCATCTGCTGGTCGTGAACACAAATCGGGACCAGTTTCCCGTTGTTGGAGAGATCATTGGAGAGGTCGATGTCGATCAGATTGTGGACATCTTCGAACGATCGATGACCGATCCCGCGAAGCAGACCGCGAAAGCGGAACAAGCCGAGCAAGACCTTGCGAAAACCCCGATTCTCCAGGAGCCCATTTTCGAAGGCACACCGGGTTTTGCGGAGATGGAACGAATGCTCAAGGAATCAAACAAGGTGTGGGCGGAGATCAACCAAGAAGTGAAACCGTAATTCTAGGCCTGACGTGTACGCGATATCGCGATCGGAGTGATCACTGCATCGCTTCGCCGCGTATCGCGAGCGACAAGAATTCGCAAAACGAACGATTCGTTGCTCGGGAACCACCGCGTCCGGATCGCTTGCTCGACAAAGATAAATCGCATCTCGGTCGTGGCAGTCGGGACAATACAGATTGATCAACACTTCGTCGCGTTCGTTGGTCAAACCGATACGAAAGTATTGCGGAATTTTCAAGGCCGATCTCTCGCCTTACTCAAACCGGACGATTCGATTTTTTGCCAATCTGCCAAAGGCAGAACGTCAAGGAATCGTTGCTCGCCGCCTAGCATGATTCGGGCTTTCCAGAAGACCGTATAAAACCGGATCGCATCCATCGGAACCTAGTCCTCAAACCCAAAATTGTCGAGTATTTTTTCAATTGCTTCGATAACTTGCCCGGATCGTGCCAGAGAACCGGAACCTGTCGCTCGAATTTGTGAAATGACGTGTTCAATCGGAGACGACTCGCGGACTGCCTAGCCCAAGCTAGGTCGTAGACTTACCGACTCGGGATCCTGAATCACTACGGTGGTTCCCGCGATGAACTCCATCTGGACTTCCCCTGGAGTCGTTGAGTTGAAACGGTACGTCGCCGAGTCCCAGCGGGAAGCTATCGGGCCGAATGCTAGGAAGGTTGCGCCAGACCTAATGATTAGTTTAGTGAGTATTCCAAGATCGTACAGACGTGTATTTTTTATCTCGATCTTGACAATTTCTTCCTCGGTCCCAGGCTCAGGAAGATGATTGGGGCGTCCGATACTGCCGAATTGAATGTCGCGAAAGTAAGGAAAAGCTTGGCGAGCCAGCCGTTGACAATGTCGGTGCCGTAAGCAGCCCTAATTTTGTAGATGCGCCGCCAATGTTCTAACTCGACAGCGCCGCTGGCTGCCCGAATGAATTGATCGCAGATCGTTCGCAGCGACTGGAGCCATAAATCCAGACCAAAGGGTTGCAGAAATTTCAATCTTGTCTCTCAATCGCTTCCGATCATCTGCGTTTGCCTCCAGCGAGATCAAAGGGATTCCGCAAATACACCTCACCTGTCCGTGAAATCGGCACCACCTCACACCTTCCCTCGTACTGGGGCAATACAATCCGATTGATCGCCGTCTGTTTTGATGAGGTATTATCAGTCTCGACTATTCCTCTGGCAGCGGGATCACCTGCCAGACAGGATTCTCGTCGGCAGGTTGGAGATACCATGGACGGTCGTTCCCCGACTCCCTGGAAGATTCCAACTTATGCAATTGTCCGCCACTCTCGAACCAATCGACGGCGGCGCCGATCGCGTGGTTGATGTACCTCTCCAACTCCTGGTCAAGATCCTGTTTGATCTTCGTCATATCTTTGCCATAGCGGATTTCACGTGCTCGGTTGCGAGCCCTGATTTTCACCGCACCGAGCAATTTCTGTTGCTTCACGTCAACTAACCACGCCTTCAGGTCGACATCGGCCGAACGATAACTGGGCCCGTCGGCGGTACCTGGTGCTCCCATCCCTAACGGCACGGATTCGCCTTTCTTAAATACTTCCGGCTCACGAAAAAAGCCGCCCAAGACAATGATGTATTGCGATCTTCGCAGCCGATCAACCAGCCCTAAAAGGCTATCGGGATAGTCCCGGTACTTGGGGTCTTCGAATGCAGCTTTTGTTTCAGCCAAACTGGCCGAAAAAAAGTCGGGCCGTAAATGTGGACGAAAACCGCCGGCATTCGCCGTGTAAATCTGCCTTGCATCGCGAACGTTAAAATCGGGATCCGCCAGTTGGTCGAAACCCGATTTGAGATCGATGAGCGTGTTGCCACCCTGGCCAAGGTTGTCGGCGAGTTTAATATGAACCGGCGTGGACATCACAGGGATCTCTGTTTTCAGGAGATCAGCGATCTTCGAGTACTTATCGAGTTGCTCGGTCAATTCGGCCCGGTGCGTTTCAAGAATTTCAAGATACCGCAATCGGTCGGCTGCTTGCTTTCGTTCAAATTGGCTGGCAGTGCCGCCACTGCCTCCACAGCCAGTCAATAACGCAACAACTATGCCAACGGCGACTGCGCGATGCATTAAATGAAACATTGCTGACTCTCATTTTTCAGTAGGGGAAAACGTCCTGCCAATAGATCTCCAGTCTCCTTTGTCAAACACTTGGGTAGCGTTATTCCTTGTCGGACTTCTGTCCTGCACTGACCTGAGCACGAATCAATTTGACTGCTTCTCGTGCGAGGTCTCGGCTGTAATAGCTAAGGCTGAACTTGGCAATGTGTTGGAGTTTAGGGATCGCATTGTTCGCGTTCGAGCCGATTCTTGTGAGCGCGCGAATCGACTCGTTCACGGTTGAGGAGCCCTCGTCTGAATCCAACGCGGTCAACAGAGCGTTCAAAGCGTCGGAGGCACCGGGCTGGATCTGCCAGATCGCGAGGGCGGCAACGGCAGACGTCTCCGATGACGAGTCAATCAATCGACGCAGGTAAGGCAGGGCAGATTGAGCCGCCGGCCCAAGGTTGCCTAACGCCCTGATCGCTGCCTTCCGCTCGAAATCACTGAATTGATGTGGCTTCGGCTCGAGTGAGCGAATCAGGATCGCAATGCCGTCATCGGATTGCGGATCAATTTGCGAAACCGCAAGTGCAGCAGGAATTCGTACCTGGAAGTCTTCCTCTACGAACAATTGACGCAGTATCGGTAAGCCTGCGCTCGCAGGCGGGCCAATGCTTCCCAAAGCAAGGGTTGCATCGGGCGAACGAGCCGCTTCGATCATTTCGATAAGTTGCGGAACAGCAGGTTCGGCCCGCTTTCCGAATCCAGCCAAGGCCTTCGCGGCATTGCTGGCTGAATTACCGAAGCGCCCCGACCGGCGATCTGTCTGAATGATGTTGATCAGGGCGGCGACAACCTCGTCGCTGTGTTCGGTTTCCCCGATCTGGCCCAGAGTGAGGATTGACGCGTCAATGATGTACGGGTCTTTATTGCGCAACAACTCGAGCAATTCCGGAACGGTCGCAGATGCAACAGGACCGATTTTTCCCAACGCTTCGACCGATTTCTTACGCACCGAGTTATTTCGGTTTCTTATTTGTCGGGTCAATGCCGGTACAGCTGCTTCAGCTTCCGCACCAATGTCTCCAAACGTCTTAGCGATACGTTCCCGCAAATTGTCGTCGACGCGTGGATCTTCCATTGCCTCCACAAGGACAGGTACGGCAGCTTCGCCAATTGCTTTCGATGCCTCAAGAATAGCAGCCGTTTCGTCATAGCTGAGCGAATCGGTACTTCTCAATCGCTCCCCGAGGACAGGTGCTGCCGACGCTGCTTCGTCGCCCATGAATCTTAGCGCAGACATCGCTGCGATTCGCGTGGATAGCTTGCCCGACTTGAACATGTCAATCAGACCAGCAACGGCAGGCGTGCCAACACGCGATAACGTGGCAACGGCATTATGCGGTCGTTGCGTATTTTCGGCTGCGACAATTCCTAACAAGACCGGGACGGTCTCTTCTGTCCAGCCACCAATTTCTTCGATCGCACCAATTGCGGATGCCTGAACCGCCACATCCGAGTTCCTTAATACTGCAAGTAACGCCGGCAGCGCCGAGATGGCGGAGGGACCGATGCCGCCGATGGCGCTAATCGCCAGTTTTCGATCGACATCATTCGATCCCTTTGATGTTTCAACTAGGAACGGCAGTGCATCCTTAGCTGACGGACCGATCCGGGACAATGCAAGGAAAGCCTCCATTCGCATCAAGGAATCAGGCGCTTGCGCGATATCGACCAGGACAGGCAACGCCTTTTCCACGGGGCCGCCTGCTCGGCATATGGCCGCTGCCCCCTGAATGCGAAAGTAGGGACTGATATTATCAAGAGTTCTGATCAGTTCGGGCATGACGGACTTTGCATTCGGCCCGATCTCAGCGAGCGTGCGTAGTGCCCAATGCCGTGATGTTTTAGAAGAGTCCGGCGACCACATGAATTCGGCCAGGCGACGAACGACACCATCATCCGTTTTGCCCGCGTTAGACAGGTGCTTGTGCGCGTTGAGAATTGACAGGTTGTCCGAGCTGGCCAGTCGCGCGAACCAAACCGCATACGGATCATCTGCGGTCGCGGTGATATATTCCGTTGTCAGCAAAACGCGAACGGGCCCCTCTGCCGAGACTTGAATAATCTTACCGGCATTGTCCCTACGATTTTGCGACATTTTGGACATCCCAGTCAGCTCCAGCGAGATCGGATGGCAGCTCTTCGGATCGACCATTAACGTGCCAGAAAGTTCGATGGCCATTTCGCCCGTTTGATTTTTTTCTTGCAGCCTCTGTTGAACTTCGAATACAGCTAGATTGTTCTGCACTCCCGCAAAGGTTAAGTCAGCGGTCCCCAGGTCAGCCGTTCCCATGTCGCACATAAACAGATACAGCGCTGCAAGTGGTTCTTCGGCCAAGTGAACTTTGTCGCCCGGCTTAAGAGGGGATCGAGTCAACTCGACGACCAACGGATTGGCTTCAACGAAGCTGTTGTTACACGCCAACACAAGAACCATTTCTCGTACGGGTGGCTTTAGTCCAGTTTCATCCAAAACTCGATCGGCTCGCGGTTTGCTGCCGTCGAAAAGAAAAGTCTTGCCGACAAGGTCCTTCGCGCCGCGAACATCGACAGACTCGTCAAAGGAGTCGTAGTGGATTCTCAGTTTTGGCGGTAAGCCGTTTTCCACACCCTCAACGATCACCGTCTTTTTTCCAGAATCCGTGTAGGTCGTCGAATCTTTCTTCAATTGCCCAGCGATTTCTGCGGCGAACTCCAGCTTGGTCTCCCTAGACCAGGATTGTTTGATAACAGCGTCCGCTGCAATCTGATCATTAGTAAACTCGACCGACTGGGCTTGCGATTTCTCACAAAAGCCGAAGCCGAGCAAGAACGCCATGAGACTTGTAAGGTGACAACTGGCTGTCACCACCGTTCTGCGAGTCTGTCTTTTCTGTTGTGCCCAGCTCATATCTGGTCTCCAATGTTTCAGTCCAGTGTATTTAACTATCCGTCCAACCAGCGGGGCTCATTAGGACATCGACTGAGCGCGCGGGACTTCGTTCCATGATAAGTATGTTAGATCCAACTTGCAATCGTGACCGTCACTGCTTCCGCCAGTCTCCATAATCCTCCTGCTAATCGCCTCGGCCGCTTGGGCATGAGGTCCAGTAGGACGCCCAGCGGTGTGACCTTTGTGGCGTTTCGCAAGAAGCGCCAACACGATTTGCCACAAGCGAAGTTGAGGGCAGGATTCCAATCTTCAACGCTGTTGCTGTCATAGAACCTGCGGAAGTACCGCGGTCCGAAAATCGATTCGCAAAACAATCCACTAGAAACAGGGACAAGGGAGCCAACGTCGGTGGAGATCTTTGAGGACGTAACCTCCCCAGAAGACCAACCACGGATTTCATCGGACGCAGCAAAAGTGAATAGGATAGAGTTCAAGTCGGTCATGGTCAGTTCATTTCTTGCGATGGTCCGTCGAGTTTTTTGTATTCTCGCTTGGTTTCTCCACGAATGTTACCCGCGGATTTGCTCCTGCTAGGCACCAATCGAGCATTGCCGGAAATCGAGAACCAGTCGCTGCCGTGGCGAGGCCCTCCAGAGATTCTGGGCGCTCAAGATGAATTTCGCGAATCAGCTCCTGCCCATTCTCGTTGAGCTGATTGAACAATGCGATTGCGTCGTGATCGTCCGTTGCGTCGTGGATCTGATTCCACGCTTCCGTGGGGCAGATTACACCGCGATGATACAGTTGTGCGACGTGAACTACGAATTCGAATGGATTTCGCTGAGTAGACAAATTGTTCGACCTCATTTAGGAGCGTGCAACCAGTGTGGTCACGACTTGTAAACCAGAAATTCCATATTAGATTCCCACCTTTAGGTAATCAAGTTCATGCCGTTCATGTCCGGTTTCAACCTTACGGCACGTCCAACGTCTTTTATCAATGCGCGTTTAGTCATCTTCCCAGTGATCATCCTCTTCCTGATAGTCGCCGCGACCGGTGGCGACTTCACGGATGGTTCGATAGACAGTTGGATTCGGTTCAAACGGAGGTTCGAGAAACTCGCTCTCGTCTTGCCATTTGAGTCGCGCGATAGCCGCTGCCACGGCCGAAGAACGGCTGATTCCTGCGTCGCAGTGGACCATCAGGGTGACGATATGATCCCAGTAATGCGTCACGAAGTCCAGAATGTCATGGGCATGGTCGTCATGAAACAGATGATACCCCGGGATATCCTGCGTAATATCGGCAAAGGCCAACTGCAGGAGCGCGATCCGATTATCGTCGGGAATGACGGCAAACTCCCTTTCCGTGTTGGCGATGCTGATGCAAGCCCAATCGTACGGACAGTCAAACTCTTCAGCATGGATTCGGTTTAAAACGACGATTTCACGTGCCATACAAGGCTCCCAGGAGGTTCATTCGAAGGCGGGACGATTCGCCCACGCTAGGAGAGCGTGCCAGCAAAAGGATTGGGGGGATGGATTAGAAAACGCTAGTTGGCTAGTAGCTGTCCAAGGTGTGCGCATGGATAAGGGGCGCCGGTTTGCGGAGTACAGTCGGCGGTAGTGAACTCGTTGGGTGTCGGAAATGGCTTCGTTGGCGTTGTCCGTTGGTAGAGCGGCTAGGAGAAGAGAGCTTCCAAGATAGAGGTCTTGGGTGGAGGTAGCTGAAGTTTTTTCAGCAATTCGGTGAAGCAACTCTGTCCGTTTTCTGGCCAGCGGTAGATTTCTGTCAGGATGCTCGACAGCGTGAACGTCGGAAGGTGTACGCGGAGAGATTCGAGCACGCTCTCGATGACGGTGCGACGCTTGGCGCCGCGAGCTGTTTTGCTGGTGCGTCCGGTCTTGCGAGCGTTCGCCGCATTGCGAAGCGTTCGCTCTGCTTCGTTGTTCGTTCCGGAGACGGCCAAGGTTTCGCCGTTCGGTTGCGTCGCGCTGCCGGCGGTCACGAAGGTGAACAGCTGCTGGTCGACCATCAGCCGCATCAGTTCGTTGTTCAGTTTGCGATAGTCGTCGAGCGTTTCATCTTCCTGCGGCGGAAACTCCTCACTCCACATCGGAGCACACAACGCCATGATCTCATCATCCAGTTCGGCAACTTTTGCCTGGCGACCTGCGTCGCTGTAACGTTTGTCTTTTTGCAGCCGACACGCCTTGCGATAAATCTCCAGCAGCCGATCGGTGAAACGGCGGTACTCATCCTCGTCCGGATCCATCAGCGTCAGCTTGATTGCCTTCCGCAGAAGGTGAGCCCAGCATTTCTGCGAGCTGCTAAAGTTGGCGTAGACCGCCGCATCGTCGCTGACCACCGTGCCTTCAAACGTTCCGGGGTCGAGAAACTTCGCCAGCGTGGCCGCATCTTTGTGAACGCCGAACACCATCAAGCGGACGTTTTCGCAAAGGAACGCCCATACACTGTTGATGCTCCAGCTGGTCTCGTCGGTGTGCACAACCATCGAGTTCGCAAGCAGCGTGCAGAGCACTTCGAATTCACTTTCCCAATGATTGCCGAGCTGCCGCAGCAACGCATCGGCTTGCGACTTGCTGAGCTTGAGGTTTTGGAAAAAATTCAGCTGCGAACAAGTTTTGTCGAACGACAGGCCAACGCTATAAATCTGATAGGCCAGAGTGATCGCGATCTCGATGCCATATTCGCTACGGCCAAGCACGCCGGGAATCTTGCCAAATTGATTCTTCGGGCCTCGGTAGATTGCGTAAGCGACCAACACCGCCCGGCCATTTTCGATCCGGTGGACAGGTCGCGTATGCGAGAGCCAGCAATCTTCTACCGCGACACCAGCTGGATAAACTGCTTCCCGGCGTTCAGCCTGAGCTATTTTCTCAGCCGTGACGATACGCCCGCTTCGCCTCTTGGTCGATTTGTGTTTCTTCTTCTTGCCCCGTTGTTCCTGCCGGGCTTCTTCCGATTCGACAGAATAGGGCTCGTCCACTTTCGTGCTCGGCGAGGCACCAACAAGTTTCTCCAATTCTTGGAGCCGAACATTTGCCGCTTCCAACGCCTTCTGCGTTTCCTTCAGCTGCCGTTGCAATTCTGCAATGACACGATCACGGACGTCCTTCTTGCCTCCATTCATAAACCTCAATTACAAAATCTCAAAACTCTACGCCACCCCAATTGGCACAGCTTGGACACGTACGTTGGCTAGAACTCGACATCATCGGGAAAGGGCTCACAGCACGACTCCCAATCTTCGGGAATTTCGCCTGCCGCTGGAGCAACGATTCCTCCCACGATTGCAGAAGTGGTATCGCGGTCGCCTCCGCCACGGAGCGTTTGCCAAATCGCGGTTTTGAAATCACCAATGTGATGCGCTGCGCACCACAAACAAAAGGGAACGGTGTCTTGAGCTGTCACGTTCCAGCCGACGCCAAGTTGTTTCACAGCCTCAGAATATCGACTCGGTGGAAATTTCATTGCTGCCTCGATTCCGTCGCGCGTCTCGCTCATCGGGACGTGTAGCAATACGGCGGAAAGTAGATCGGATCCAGAGAGACGATTCGAGCCGGCCGCAATCGCACCCGCTTGACCGTCTGGGTGCCTGTGAGTGACCATGGCGGATTTGCGAGCCTGATCGGCAGCAGTAGCAGGATCGGAGGCGAAGTAGGCTCCGATGGGTGCTGCTCGCATGGCGGCGCCGTTTCCATAGGAACCGCCTTGGAACACCTCTTTGGCCAGTTCGCGCCAGGACTCGCCGTCAGCATATTGCCGCAACAACCATGCTGCTCCCTCGCCGTAGCAGCGATAGGGCTCCTCGGAGTATCGCTGGGCGAATCGTTCCGCCAACGCGTCCTCGTAAATCTCGCCATAGTTCAATAGCACTTCAACCACCGACAACGCCATGTGCGTATCATCGGTCCATTGCCACGGTGTTCCTGGAAGCGCACCATGGTCAGCCTCGGCGCCCGCCGCTTCGGTGGAAACTCCTTCGCCAAGAGCGGCCCCCAACGCGTCACCGATGGAAAGTCCTTTCAAACTTACGATGGCTAAATCAGCGTTCGACATACGTCAACTCCCGTTCAGGTCATGCTAGTAGGACCATTGCCCACGTTCAGAACTAGCGAATTCTTCTCGCTGGCTCGATAATCACAAAGCGAGAGCGGCTATCGCTCGGGGGCGCTAAGAAAATGCGCTGGCAGCGCCCCCGAACGGAATGTCTGTCCGCTAGATCAATCGTTGTGCGTATGCTTTAACTCGATCCAACAGGCTGTTTGCGGCAATGTGGCCAACGCAAGTACAACCTGTGGATCGCCTCGGCCCATATTATTGGAATGACATCATGTCCGATGCCAGCGAATCACTGCAAAGACTCCACCAACTGTTCGAACAGCGCGAGCAAGACGCCCAAGAACACGCGAACGGCTCCGGCAGGATTGACATTGAATCGTTTCTGGAACAGGAGGCCAGGAACGTCTCCGAAGAAGTGTGTGACAAGTTTCGCCGGCAACGCGCTTTGCTCGATCGTTTCCATCAGATGACGACTCCACCTTCGCCAGCGAAAAGTCCGGCGATTGAGGATGTCCACGAATTCTGCCACGGTCGCTACGAGGTGCTGAAGGTTCACGACACCGGTGGATTGGGCGTCGTGTATGTGGCCCGGGACAAGGAACTTTGCCGACAAGTCGCCGTCAAAGGAATTCGTCCCGAACTGGCATCCGACCAAAACCAGCGAGGTCGCTTCCATCGTGAAGCGAATATCACTGGATCACTTGAACATCCGGGTGTCGTTCCCGTCTATGGTCTGGGTGAGGACGATCGAGGCCAACCCTACTACGCAATGAAGTTCATCGAAGGCGAAACACTGACTCAAGCGATCAAGCGTTTGCATCGAAACCAAGGCGCGCAGCCGCGCGACACGGCAGAGAACTCAATCGACTTGGGTGACCTCTTGGACGTTTTCATTGCTTCCTGCGAAACGATTGCCTTCGCTCATAGCCGTGGCGTTGTGCACCGCGATATCAAACCCGATAACATCCTCATCGGTGGCTTTGGCGAAGTGCTGGTGGTCGACTGGGGATTGGCGAAGACGCGAGAAGAACCGCATGGAGCACAATTGGAATCCCGCAGCACGAATGACAAAGTCGAGGGAAAGCCGTTGGCCGACGACCTATTTCGGACGACTGAAGGCTCTGCCGGAGGCACTCCACTGTTTATGAGTCCCGAGCAGGCGCGCTCGTTTCGTCAAGGTGGACTGGATGATGATGGCGCTCAATCGCAGGTAGGGCCGGCTTCAGATATCTACAGTCTCGGTGCCACACTCTATCAAGTGCTCACGGGGCGCTTCTGCGTCGTAGGGCGATCCCGATCCGAAGTGCTCGAAGAAATCTTGGCGGGACGCATTGCACCGATCCGGACCTCAAATCGCGAAGTCCCGCGAGCACTGGAGGCGATCTGCCTTAAGGCGCTCGCCTTTGATGCGAACGATCGCTACGCGTCAGCGAAGCACCTGGCCGACGATTTGCGTCGTTATCGTAAAGACCAACCTGTCGACGCTTGGCCAGATCCATGGCACGAAACGTTGCGCCGATGGGTGAAGCAGCATCGTGTGTTCGTAGCCACTTCGGTGGCGACGCTTTTGGTGGCAACGGCTTTACTTAGCGTCGGTACCGTGTTGTTGGATTCGGCGCGCCGTGCGGAACGAAGTGCCAAGCTGGAACTTGCCGTCGCGAACGACAGCCTGGAAGAACAAAACGTCCGGCTGAGGCGTCCGCAATACGTGAGTCAACTAAGGCTTGTGGAATCGCTGTACAACGAAGGCGGACTCATCGAAGCGGACCACATACTCGACTCCACGGACGAAGACCTTCGCGGCTACGAATGGCACTACTGGAAAAATGCTTGCCGACGCCCACAGGAAATCTCAGTTCGGACTCGCAGTGACTCCGTCAACAACCTTGGCCATGCCTCCGTGATTCAAAGCGCAATTTCGAATGACGGGACACGCATCGCCGCCGTTGTTCGCAATGTGTCGCTGATTCGCAACGGCTTCACATGGACGATCCGCGTCTGTGACGTCCACACCCAATCGCTCCTGTGGGAGCACAAGAGCAACTATCCAGTGACGGCACTTACATTCTTGCCGAACGACAAAAGCCTGTTCGTGGAAACGCAAGTGATGTCTATAGTTGAAGCACCACTTTCATTGGGCGACGCGCTAAAAAATCCCAACCAGGGACAGGATTCGGCGAGTCTGCGGGAGGACCAAGCGGAGCAAGACACCGGTGAATCGGCCGCAACCATCCAACAGCCGCGTCCGTCGGAACGGGTCTTTCTGGTGCTGCAAACCGACGATGGAAAGGTGCTCGACACCATCGATCGCGAAAAGGTAACGATGTTCTTGTCACGGGCTTCAGGGAGTGCCATCGTCCCGGACGATGTGAGCCTGGAGAGAACAGCGCTGCTCCTGGCTAAACGCTTGACGCCAGACGAACCAACCAGCGGGCGAGGCCGGATCTCATACTCTGTGGAAGTCCAGGAACCTTCAGCGTCTTTGGCTGGTTCTCCATTCCAAGTTCAGAGTCGGCCCGGTTTCCGGAACCAGACTGTGAAATTTGAAGAGCAACTCAGCGACAGCACCACGCCGTTGCAGAGCATTACGGTGAGTCTTCCGGAGGGCATCCGAATTACGGCAGCCGCCTTGAACACCACGAAGACTCTCGTCGCGACGGCACTGTCCGACGCAACGATTCGTGTGTGGAGAGTTCCGGTGGCAATTCCGGCGGCGGTGTTTCCGTCGTCGTCCTCAAAAGTAGCAAAGATCGCGTTCAGCTCTCAGAGCAATCGAACGCTTGTGTGGACGGGGGCCGTTTTCGCAGCGGACGATCAGCGGTTTTTTAGCATTGCTGTGCCGAATCTCGCCGCGACGGAGACTCCGGACGGCTGGCCGGACGCTAGCGAATTCAACACGAGCCTCGCCGGTGATGCTCGCGAGAGATCGAGCGACAGCCACTCCACTCCCGTCTTTCGCGCACGAGCGATCGTTGGGCCCGCGCGGAGCGCCGATGGGAGTTCCGTTGCCTTCGCCACCCGTGCGGGAAAGCTTCGAGTATGGAGCCTGAGAGAGAACAGGCAGTTGCTTCAGAAGTCACTTGTGACAAGTGATACAGCGTCACATTCCGACATGCCACCTGTCGAAGTTGCCCTCAATCACGATGCCTCCATCGTTGCCGTCGTCAGTCGACATTCAAGTTATTATGCTCCGAGTGAACTGAGCGTTATTGATGTGCCGAGCGGTAACCAGCTCTGGACTTCTAGTGAAGTCGGAGCTCCCCTTTGTTTTGTAGGCAGAGAGCTATACGCAACGCGGAGGAGCGGGACGCAGTCCGTCGTGACCCTTGATGCTCGGACCGGCAGGATCGGGCCAGAACTGTCTCTCGATAAATCGG
>JAGQPC010000080.1 GCA_020426925.1 Planctomycetales bacterium
GACCTTCCCCGCGGAAGGAGAGAACTCGGGTGCCATGTATCAAGTCGATGACGGTGCCGGACCAGGTAGTGACATCGATCTCATTCGTTTGGTCGTGAAAGATAGTGATCGGCGTGATCTTTTCGCGGCGACGAACAAGATGAGTAACTGGTATTTGCCGGCAACTGTGGTTCACAACGGGGTCGTCTTCCATGACGTCGAGTTGCGGCTGACCGGTAGTCGCTGGATTCGCCCCAACAGTGGCTACAAAGTTCGGTTCAACCCAGAACAGCCATTGCTTGGTGTTCACGATTCGGTTCGATACGACCTAAACGGCATGACCGAAATCGTGATGAAGCAGATGCTGAATCGAGCCGGTACGAAGTCGTCCTCATACGACGACATTGGGTACCTCGTTTCGCCAAACCGATCGCACACGCACGAAGTGTTGGTCAACTTGGCTCGCTACGAGAACATCTATCTCGACGAGCAATTTGGTGACAGCAGCGGCACGAAGTTCGAGCTGGATGACGTCACGATTCCGACCGGAAGCGGCGTCGAGTCTTTGAAGAACAACACCGACGTCTATCAAGACGCAGACATCGGTGTCAACACTTCAATGGTTCAGTCGCAAGGGGCGAACCCAGAATTCTACCGAGCTCACTTGCTCATCAAGAGCAGCCGCACGAAAGACGACTTCCCGGCCATCGTTCGCATGGCGCAAGCAATCCACCAAACAGACGAAATGGATCTGTTCGAAGCGACGAACGCGGTCATGGATGTCGACGAGTGGATGCGTCACTACGCGAATCAAGCTTACTTCGGAAACTGGGACACTTACGGATTCCGTCGTCCAAAGAACTTGCGGATGTATCAAAATCCGGCGGATGAAAAAATGGTTCCGCTCATGTGGGATTGCGACCTTTGCGGTTTCAATGAAACGATTTACAACGCCCGCGAAAGCCGTTCGCGACTGGATGAAATCCGCGATATTCCCCACAACTTCCGGCTCTTCTGGGGACATATGTACGATTACATCGACCGGTCATTCAATGAGGAATACGTTGCTCGGTGGGTTACGCACTACGGCGAAAAAACCAACAACGCGACGCACGGCGGTGACTCAGGCCTTACCTTCGCTACCTTCACGAGGGTCACTGGCAATCGATCGCGTCAAGCGTTGGCTGAAATCGAGCGACGCGTTCCAAAAGTCGACTTCGCGATAACCACAAACGGTGGAAACGACATGGTCGTCGACACGAACTCCGTTCAGCTGCAAGGAAAGGGTTGGGTCAACGTTCGGCAGTTGCGGCTCGCCGGCAGCGAAGTACCGCTTGACGCGTTCTGGCCAGAAAATGATGTCTGGCAAGTCGAATTGCCGCTGGGCAACAATGCCAATGAAATCTCCATCGAGGCTTATGATTTCCGTGGCAATTTGATCGATACGAAATCGATTTCCGTAACGACGACTCAGAACAATCCTGCGATCGATTCACTGCGAATCACGGAGATCAACTACAACCCAGGCAACCCAACCGATCAAGAGTCAGCCGCTGGCCACGACGATGCGGACGACTTTGAGTTCATCGAATTCCGAAACACCGGCGATCAAACGATCTCGCTGGCTGGAATTGAACTAGCGGAAGTCCAAGTCAACGGCAATCCAGAAGGCGTCGCGTTTGACTTCACGAACGGTGCGATTACGGAACTGGCTCCAGGAGCATTCGTGCTAGTCGTCGAAGACATGGAAGCGTTTGCCATGCGATACGGCAACGATCTTCCAGTTGCCGGACAGTGGAGCGGCGGATTGAGCAACGGATCGGAAACGATCACGGTTCGTGCCGAAGGAGCCGCGATTCAGCAGTTTTCCTACAACGACAATTGGCATCCGTCGACAGACGGAGACGGCAATACGCTGGAAATCATCAACGAGAAAGGTGCATTGGAGGCGTGGGGAACCGCTGAAGGCTGGCGACCCAGCGCCATTGCAAACGGAAGTCCCGGTGCAGAAGGATCCGGCCGAGTCCCCGGCGACTCGAACGGCGACGGCATCTTTGATTCGTCCGACTTCGTTTTGGTGTTCCAAGCTGGTGAATATGAGGACGGCATCGCCGGTAACTCCACATTCGAAGAAGGCGACTGGGACGGAGACGGTGACTTCACATCATCAGACTTTGTATTCGTGTTCACGGTTGGCAACTACGTTGCAGAAGCAACTCCGACCGTTCAGACGACGACGACAGTTGACGAACTTGTCAAACGTCGAGTGGAACTGGGCATTCAACCCATTATTGTTGAAAAGGCCAGTCGATCGATCGACGGAGCACTCGTCGATGATGCCTTCGAAGACCTGGATGACGACGACGACTTCGAACTTCTCGTCTAACGATAACGATTGACTGGAAACGGAAGATCGCAAAAGGCGAGTGTTGTCTGGCACTCGCCTTTCTTGCTGCGCCGGAGATATTCTGATTGCAAGATGCGTAGAACTGCATGATCGCAAGCTGGAAGCTTACGCC
>JAGQPC010000081.1 GCA_020426925.1 Planctomycetales bacterium
GCACAACAGGCAAGCTTCGTGGTCCCCAGAGAATCCGGCAAAAAGGTTCATATCATTCTCGAAGTGAAAGACAAGGGCACGCCGGCCCTCAGTCGTTATCAGCGCGTCGTTTGCAACATCGAGTAATACCACGAAACACGACCCCAAGGATAAGACAGATGAGTTTCTCGCATCCGACGCAAGCTGTCAGGCTTCACACGTTTGTTCTTGTTGGCCTTCTCGCCACCCATGCGTCGGCACAGACAGAATCCGTCTCCTACAAACCGCGCGTCATCAACACCACAGACCTCGGTGCTGACCCCGACGACGAACAATCGATGGTTCGTCAGTTGGTATGTGCGAATGAGTTCGATATCGAAGGTTTGATTGTCTCGACCGGCTGCTGGAAGAAAGAACAAAGCAATACGAAGATGCTTGATAAGATCGTCGATGCCTATGCTGAGTGCTATGACAACCTGAAAGTACATGCCGACGGGTTTCCAACCCCTGAATACTTGAGGTCGATTTCCGTCATGGGCCAAAAACGCTATGGCATGAGCGACGTAGGTGACGGCAAGGATAGTCCGGGATCGGAATTGATCATTGCGTCCGTCGACAAAGACGATCCACGGCCCATTTGGGTTGGGGCTTGGGGAGGTGCCAACAATATCGCTCAGGCAATTTGGAAGGTGCAAGAAACGCGGTCGAAAGAACAACTAAGAAGATTTCTCAGCAAGCTGCGTGTATTCGACATCCTTGGTCAAGACGATGCGGGCGCGTGGATCGCGAAGAATTACCCCGAGGTTCTCTACATTCGGGCCGTGAAAGTATACGGTTGGCAACCACAGAAAAACGGCACTTATCAACGCGAAGACATCCAAAGCCATGGTCCGTTGGGAGCGGTATACCCAGATACGAAATGGGCGACTGAAGGCGACACGCCCGCTTTTATGCACATCTATCCAAACGGGCTCAACGACCCCGACAAGATTGACCAGGGCGGGTGGGGCGGTCGATTTAGTTGGAAAAAGCAGATCAGCATCAAAAGCATGCGGGCCGTCAAAGAAGAAGAACGGCAATACGATCCTTACGAGATGTACGGCAACACTCCGGACGGCGTCGAAGCTATCAAACGCTGGAGCAAGGGATACAACAACGACTTCGCCGCACGGATGGACTGGAGCATCACCGACAAATACGCAGACGCTAATCACCACCCAATCGCGGTTGTGAATGGTGACAGAACACGGCGAGTTCTCAATGTATCGGCGGCCACAGGTTCGAACGTGACTTTGAAAGCCGTTGGTTCAAGCGATCCCGATAAAGACGCGCTGACTTATGCGTGGACCTTCTACAAAGAGCCCAGTACCTATGACGGCGGCATCACAATCAAAAACGATAGCGGTGCCTCCGCAACCGTTTCCATACCAGTCGACGCTGGAGGAAAGAACTTACACGTCATTCTCGAGGTGCATGACGATGGTAAACCAAACCTCTACGCGTATCGTCGCGTGATCATCAACGTTGCTGAAGAATCGATAGCAAACCCCGCAAAGCGATTACCCGTCATCGTGACGTCGAACTTTCCGCCGAGTGCGCAGAAACACAACAGCCCGCATCGCACGGTCGATCCGATTTCATCATCTGATGTGAAATGGACGGACGGGTTTTGGTACCAACGCTTCGCCACCTGCAGAGACAAGATGGTTCCCTCCATGTGGGAGGTGATGAAGGGCACTAGTTACAAACCCTTTCTTGAACACTTTCGAATCGCTGCCGGACTGTCCGAGGGTGGATACCATGGTGCAAAGTGGAATGACGGTGATTTTTACAAGTGGATAGAAGCGGTTTGTGCAGTCCAGGCGATCGAGCGTAATCCTGAATGGGATCAGCGACTTGATGAGATCATTTCGGTGATTGGTAAAGCTCAACGCGACGACGGCTACATTCATACTCCGGTTCTTGTCGCGGCTCGAAACGGAGACAAATCGGCAAAGCCCTTCGCGGATCGTTTTAACTTCGAAATGTACAACATGGGCCACCTAATGACCGCTGCTTGTCGGCATCATGAGGTTACTGGCAAGAATGAATTCGTTGCAATCGCAAGGAAGGCGGCTGATTTTCTCGACAACGTTTTTCGCAATCCCACTCCCGATACAGCCAGACATGCCATCTGTCCATCGCACTACATGGGTATCCTCGATCTTTACCGAACGACTGGCGAACGACGTTACCTCGAGCTCGCCCAGCGACTGATTCGAATGCGTGACCTCGTATCCGACGGTGGCGACGACAATCAGGATCGCGTGCCATTTCTGCAACAGCACGAGGCGGTAGGCCACGCCGTTCGCGCGACCTACCTCTATGCTGGCGTCGCCGACCTTTACGCAGAGACGGGCGACGACCAGCTGCATTTCACGCTTAACACACTTTGGCAAAACGTGGTCGAAAAGAAGATGTACATCACTGGGGCGTGCGGTGCTTTGCACGATGGTGCTTCCCCGGATGGCTCAAAGAATCAGAAGACGATCACGCGAGTCCATCAGGCATTTGGGCGAAATTACCAACTACCGAGCACAACGGCTCACAACGAGACGTGTGCAAATATAGGCAACACACTGTGGAATTGGCGAATGTTCTTGAACAGCGGCGAAGCTAAGTACGTCGATGTGATGGAATTGGCTTTATACAACTCAGTGCTTTCCGGCGTCAGTCTCGACGGCAAAGACTTTTTCTATACGAACCCGCTGCGGCAGCTGAATGACGCCCCGGTGAAACTACGATGGTCGAGGACTCGCGTGCCGTTTGTCACGTCGTTTTGTTGTCCGCCGAATGTTGTTCGAACCGTCGCGAGCGTGAATGGATATGCCTACAGCGTTTCGGAGAATTCCGTATGGGTAAATCTGTACGGCAGCAACACTCTGGAGACAGAATTGCCCGGTGGACGCAAGCTTCGCCTCGAACAACAAACCAATTATCCCTGGAGCGGCGATGTGCAACTCAAGGTTGTCGAATGCGATTCAACAATTGAATTGCGGATCCCCGGCTGGGCCAAGTCGGCGGCTCTACGAATAGACGGAGAGCCTGCCGGGGTTCCTGTGAATCCAGGAAGCTATGCGACGATTGATCGTAGCTGGCAGCCGGGCACGACCATTGAACTCTCCCTCGACATGCCAGTGCAGCTCATCGAGTCACATCCGCTGGTCGAAGAAACGATGAACCAGGTGGCCGTGAAACGCGGCCCCGTTGTCTATTGCCTTGAGTCGAATGACCTACCGAGCGACGTTTCTTTAATGAGTGTCCGCTTACCGATCGGCGGCGAATGGAAGCCGCGATTCGACGCAAACACACTGGAAGGTGTAACCATCCTCGAAGGAACCGTGGTCTCGAGAAAACCCGGCGACTGGAACGGAAAACTCTACCGCGAATTCAAAAACGCTAAGACGCGTCGATTTGCGTGCAAACTCATTCCGTACTTTGTGTGGTCCAACCGAGGACCATCGGAAATGACGGTTTGGCTGCCGATCGATTAGTCCAGTGGCGTAGGCTTCCAGCCTGCGAGGGACAAGTTACATACTTCAACATCCAACACAGGCTGGAAGCCTATGCCACAGAACCAACTTTGGAGTGCAAGGAGAAGAACGTTATTGGCATCATCAACAACGGTCGTATCCAGGCGACTAAACTGCCTTAATTAAGAAGCGTTCGCAAGCAATCAAGCGCGAGTGAACGATTACGGCAGTCGCGAGCTAATTGAACGCAGGAACAGAAATGAAAATCCACTCAGCCCTCGCATTGTTGACCGTATTTTTGGCGACGACGTTGCATGCCGCCGCTCCAACTGGTCAACCACTGCGCGTTGACATCAATTCGGAAGGTCGCCGAGACATGCGCACGGTCGGGTGGCAAAACTGGCGTCCGACGGGCGGAACGATCCGTCAGTCGTTTGGCGACATCACTGTCTCCCTGCGCGCGAGAGGAACGGACGGCGAGATCGGTCTCAAAGGCAGAAAAGCGATCGTAATCCACGGTATTACGCTCGGCGCCGACGCCGCCGTTGTCACGGGCGAATCACCTGTAATGGAAATTAAGATCGAAGGCCTTGCAAACGGCCGTCACTCGTTCATCGGCTATCACCATTCGCTTAGCGGCGAGGATGAGACGCCGTACGCCGTTTCGGTTGGTGATCGCATGGTCCGAGGCATCAAGCCAACCAAGAATGTTCATCACAACGACGACGTCACAAGTTCTTTCGTTGAGTTTGAGGCGACGGCCGATCGGCCTACCATCATCCGGATCGCCGCCAAAGATGGCAAACGCGTATTACTCAGTGGGTTCGCGATCGACGTTGCCGATCCGCGCAAAAAGGCACTCAAACCTTTCCCTGCGGACCACGAACGTCATGCTGATGGTGACGACGGCAAGATTTCGCTGACGTGGACTCCGTCCAATTCGGCCGTGAGCCACAACGTTTATTTGGTTTCCGATCTGGACGCTGATACAGCCGCTCGGAAACTGGCAGCGGCGACAAGAGATTCCGATGGCTTTCTCGCTTCCGTCGAAGGTAACTCTTACTCGGCACCGATCGAAAAGAAGAATTCTCTGCTTCACTATGCTTGGCGAGTTGATTCTGTGGATGCCAGCGGCAACGTCACACGTGGCGATGCGTGGCACTTTCGTGTACGCCATCTCGCGTTTCCGACTGCAGAAGGATACGGGCGGTTCGCCATCGGTGGACGAGGCGGACGCGTACTACACGTCACCAACCTCAACGACTCTGGCCCCGGTTCTCTCCGAGCGGCGGTCGAATCGACGAGCCCACGAACGGTCGTCTTTGATATTTCAGGGCTCATCAGTCTGAAGTCGAAACTCGTCTTCCGGGAAGAGAACAAATTTCTCACCATTGCCGGGCAAACTGCACCAGGGAAGGGAATCTGCATCCGCAACTATACATTCGGTGGACTGGGCGGCCGCGAGACGATTCTGAGATTCGTCCGTCTAAGGCTCGGGAACTTGGCTGGCAAGACGATGGATGGGATGGGATTCGCAGGTTGCGATCATTGCATTATGGATCACTGCTCGATCTCGTGGACCATCGACGAAGCGTTCAGTTCGCGTGGTGCCAAGAACGTGACTTTCCAGCGAAACCTGATTTCCGAAGCCTTGAACATTGCAGGCCATAAGAAATACGGAAAGGGATCGGCGCATGGTTTCGCGGGATCGATAGGCGGCAACATTGGCAGCTACCATCACAGCCTGCTCGCCCACAACGCGGGTCGCAATTGGTCGCTGGCCGGTGCAACCGACCAAGCCAACCGCCACGCTGGGCGAATCGATATCCGCAACATGGTCGTCTACAACTGGAAGCACCGCACCACTGACGGCGGCGCGAAAGAGGTGAACTTCGTCAACAACTATTACAAACCCGGCCCGGCAACAACAACCAAGACCTACCTCAACCCGCAATTCGAAAACCCGTCGTTTGGTCCGCAGCAATACTACGTCTCGGGCAACATCGTGGAGGGTATCTCAGGTCCGGAGGGTCCAATCGGTCCATTCAAGGGCATGCGAATCCGGGGTAAGCAGGACGCACCCGCGACGGTACCAATGCCATTCTTCGAACCTTACGTCATGACACACAGCGCCGAGAAAGCGTACGAGAGTGTGTTGGCCGACGTCGGATGCAACGTCCCAATGCTCGACGATCACGACAAACGTGTGATTGAAGAGACTCGCGCCGGCAGGACGACCTATAAGGGAAGCAAATCCGGGTTCCCTGGACTGCCAGATTCGCAGGACGACGTCGGCGGATGGGAGGACTATCCCGTAGTTCACCGGCCCGACAATTGGGATACCGACGGTGACGGAATGCCCAACAAGTGGGAAATAAAAAGGGGGCTCAACCCCAATGACTCAATTGACGGCACGCTGGACCCCGACGGAGACGGCTACACCAACCTTGAGGATTACCTTAGTTGGCTCGCCTCCCGCAACATACTCAAGTGACGTCACTAAACCGCTGCGGTCACTTCACCAATTCTACCTGGTGTGTATTACGAGAACCGAATTTCCATCGTGATCTGCAGATCTTGGTAAACGCCAAGTCACGGTCGTCGCCCACCTACGACAGTTCAGGCAACGAAAAGTGTAGTCGAATTGATGATGTCTCTTCGGATCTGCCTGCACTTTTCGAGTCTTGTTCGTGCGTAAGGTCCAACCGACCTGTGTCAGGAACGTGATTTGCTAAGATCGGGATACCGCTGTAAGTTGCGCTGCGACGGCAGTCGCCCAGAGTTGGACAAACACGATGCAGTTTAGCGGGAACTGAATCTGCAGCCGCGTTTTCGTGCTCACTCGATCTCCGAACCCAATGGATTGCGATGTGTTGATCAATCGAAGTCCGGTTACGGCGTGCGAGCAATAACCTCGAAGAGAGCCAAGTGTTAATTAAGGCCATCAACAACGCTCGGCGATCGGCAGTCGGTTCTCCCAATACTTGGCCTTGTTGTTGAGGGTAAACGCCTTCCCAATTGAAATGCAAAGGAATCGTCAGCAGCTAATCTCGTCGATCCGTTGTCGCACACTTCTCTACGTCAATTGGAACGATCGTCGCCACGAATCGCTCCCTCGGCTCAAGCTCTAGGAATGGCGGCCAGGGGCAACCCTTACGCAATCCCTCTGCCATCACCTCGGCCGCTTGCCGCCTCTGACCCCGCCGAAGTCGCGAGCCGGGATGCATGCCCGTTCCGGACGTGAAGGCCCACGGACTTCGGGGGGCCTGCGGCTATTGGCGAAGCGACCGAGGCGACGGCGACGGGAAAGGCTCCAGGGTTTTACGGCGACATTTTATTGAACGAAAAGGGGCAGTCCTTTCGCTGACTTGTTACTTGCCGAGAGACTATTTGTCACACAACGAGTCGGGAACTTCATAACGGTCATGAAGCCCCGGTAGATACAGAGGCAAAGGTTCTTTTGATGGACTTGGTTCTGTGGTTCTTCATGTTTCGCGGAGCCAGTGTGGCGCCCACGGCGATTGCGCGATTTCAGG
>JAGQPC010000082.1 GCA_020426925.1 Planctomycetales bacterium
TCTGGCTGGCGATGGTGCGCTTCCAAATCAGATCGTACAGCCTGAATTCGTCGACGTTAAGTTTTGCCTTCAGAGACTGAGGTGTCGGGAATTCCTCACCGGCAGGACGGATCGCTTCGTGGGCTTCCTGTGCGTTTTTGACTTTGGACGCGTAAACTCGCGGCGTGTCGAACAAGTACTTTTCACCGTATTCGCTCTTCACCAAATTACGAGCAGCCTTGACCGCGACGTCTGCAAGCGTCGTCGAATCGGTACGCATGTAAGTGATGTAGCCATTTTGGTATAAGCTCTGCGCTGCATTCATGGTCCGTCGAGCACTGAAGCTGAGTTTCCGGTTTGCTTCTTGCTGCAGCGTACTTGTCGTGAACGGAGCCTTTGGCTTTTCGGTAAACGGTTTGACTTCAAGGTTGGTGACTTTGAACTCTTCGCTCTTCAAACGTTCGGCAAGTTCCTTCGCACCTTCTTCATCCAGCAAAAGGAAATCTTCGCTCTTGATTTTTCCAGTTGTCGAATCGAAATCTTTCGCGCGCGGAATCTTTTTGTCGTTGACGGCCAAAAGCGTGGCTTCGAACGCTTCGCCAGATTTTTTGGCAAATCCACCAATAAGGTCCCAGTAAGTCGACGAGACGAACGCCATGCGTTCGCGTTCGCGCTCGACAATCAGACGCACGGCAACGCTTTGCACTCGCCCAGCCGACAGTTTCGGTTTGACCTTTCTCCAGACCAGCGCCGAAACATCAAATCCGTAAAGGCGATCAAGGATTCTGCGAGTTTCCTGAGCGCGAACGAGTCCGTCGTCGATATCGCGCGGGTTCGCTAACGCTTCCTGGATCGCGGACTTAGTGATTTCGTGGAAAACGAGCCGGTGCACGGGCACTTTTGGCTTTAACAATTCCAATAAATGCCAGCTGATCGCTTCCCCCTCGCGGTCTTCGTCAGTCGCGAGATATAGGCTGGTGGAATCCTTGAGAGCCTTTTTGAGCTTGTTAACTTGCTGTTTTTTGTCTTCAGAAACGACGTAAATCGGTTCAAAGTTCTCATTTACGTTGACGCCCAGATACGCCCAATTTTCCTTTTTGTACTTTTCTGGGACTTCTTTGGCTCCGCCGGGTAGATCGCGCACGTGCCCGATGCTCGCTTCAACGGTGAAGCCACCGCCGAGAAACTTTGAAATCGTTCTTGCTTTCGCCGGTGATTCCACGATGACCAGCGCGTTTCCGTCTTTTGCTGCCGACTTCTTTGCCATAATTAACGTTCGTTGGTCAGTGTTTCGGAGGGAGTGTCAAATTGCGGGCCTAGGTAATCTATAACGCATTCGTTGTAATAATCTGCCGAACGTCGCCAAAATCGTGAGCCAGAAACGACTGGCCACGAATACCGTAACGATCGGAGCGACCCGGATGGCCGGGGACGGCACCCAAGATTCCGAAAATGTGGTATCTTCGCGATCATTCGACCGTGACGACGAGCTGCGATACTCCCTTTTGGGATTGAATTTACGTCGACGGTCCCTACAATCGGCCAACTTTCCACAGGCCTTGATGGCACTTCAATAATATGCCGTGGTCAATGTTGTCAAGTCGGCAACGTTCATAATCTGACCTGCCTTCGATTCAGGAAACACTCAATGTCCAACCCACTGGCTGCATTTCGCAAGCACCAAAATGTTCTTCTCGCCGTCTTTGGCGTTGTGATTATGCTCTCGTTTGCGGTTGGCCCGATTATTCAGGGTTGTCAACGGAATTCTGGTGGACCATCCGCTGGTACAACTCAGGTTGTGAAGTATCAAAACGGAACAATTTCAGAATCAGATTTGAGCCAGATGCGATTCGCGAGACAGGTGCTAATTCGCTACATGGACACGATTGGGCAAATTGCGGCCACTCGTGGAGCGTCGGTTGGTCGAACTGTAATTCCACGACGTTATGACGAAACGTCGCTGGTTGAGACTCGCCTAATGGCAGAAGAAGCAGCACGTCAAGGAATCGCCGTCGACCAGCAAGAAATCAACCGATTCCTTCAACAATATACGGGCAATCAGCTGAAAACGGATGAGCTGGCTGGTCTGCTGCAGGACGTCACCAACGGCAGAATGTCGGAGAACCAGTTCTTTTCGTCAATGCAGCAGCACCTGATGGCGGCTCGATATGGCGGGTTAATCTCGCAGGGCCTTGTTTCTTCTAGCCCGTCCTCGATGTGGGATTACTTCCAGCGTCTAAATCGTCGCGTTGAGGCGGAGCTTGTTGCCTATCCCGTTACTAACTATGCCTCCAGTGATCCGATTCCCGATTCGGAATTGCGAGCAGCGTATGAACAAGGTAAGAACCGATTTGTGAATCCAGCGGATCCGCTGCCAGCGTTCAAACAACTAAAACGAGTCGCCGTCAGTTACGTGAAGTGCAGCCGTACTAGCTTTGTTGAAGCTGAAAAAGCTGCAATCACCGAAGCTGACATCGTAGCGTACTACGAAACGAACAAAGAGAAGTTTCGCAACGAAACGCTTCCGCCAGTTAGCGACGTTGAAACGTCAACCGATTCTGATTTGGACAGCAATGCGACAAGCGTCGATGAAACCGGATTGCCAGCAGATACGCCAGCAACGGACGATAACGTTGGCACGGAAGGCTCGGGCGACGTTAGTATCCCGGACGAAATTATTGTCGAAGATGTTAACGAAGACGACATTGGCACTTCGACTGACGAGCCAAATGACGAAGCATCAGGTTGCGGACCGCAGGAAGAACCCGAAGAGGATACTTCTACAGAACCGGTCGAAGAAGATGCCGATCAAGATGAAGGTACATCGGACGACACTGCATCCGAAGACACTCCATCAGACGACTCTGCTGCAGACGACACGACTAGTAGTGACGCATCCACCAACGACGAAGCAAACGAAGATGCTTCTGAAACAGCTCCAGCGGACGCCACCGACACAGCAGCAGACGACGCTAAGTCGACAGCAGACGACTCAGCCGCTGCCGAAGTTACGACAGCCGAGTCACCATCGGAGCAACCTGCAAACGATGAGAATGCCAGTGACGATGTTGGATCAGGTGACGACATCGCAAACTTGCCAGACGAGCCTGAGCTACCTGAATTCCAGCCACTGGAAGAGGTCCGCGACAAGATCATCAGCAACATCGCAAGTGAACGGGCTGAGCCGAAGTACACGGCAGCGAAGAGTCGCGTAGAAACGGCGATGAGCGTTTTCTTCCGCGATCACACGGCTTGGACAATCGAAGTCAACGGTGGAAACAAGACAGCCGAGCCGACTCCTCCAGATCTTGCGTTGCTTGCTGCTCAAAACAATTTCACGGCAGGTTCCGTTCCGCTGGTCAATGCTTATGAACTGCAAGAACGTGATCCCATCACCGATCTGCCAGTCCATGAAATCGGTGCATCGTTCGACATCTCCGAAACGGGTATTGTGTTTTTCTCGCAGCAAATCTACGCCGAAGAGTTGCGAAAGTACGATCCGAAAGGGATTCGCGGTGCAGAGCTTAGCCAGGGCACCGGGCTTACTGAGTACGTCTACTGGAAGACCGACGAGACGCCGGCCACGACTCCAAGCTTCGAAGAGTGCAAGGCGGATGTCGAAGCATTCGTCCGGCGATCGAAAGCCGTTTCGGTTGCTCGCGCGGCGATCGAAAAAGAGGCCGCCTCGATCAGCTCGACCGGCAAATCACTTTCCGAACATTTTGCTGACCGGCCAAATACAAAAGTGATCGAGTCGGGCGTCTTCAGCTGGATGAAAATGTCTGCTCAGCAACGTCCGGCACTTGGTCAAGTTCCTGGTGTCCGGTTTGCTGGCCACGAATTTATGAAAGATGTTTTTGCGCTGAAGCAAGGTGAATATGGCGTAGCGTTTGATGCGCCGAGAAAGACAGTCTACTTGGTATACCTAAAGCAGGATCTCGAAACTCCAGAAGCACTTCGGGAGATCTACGCACGTACAGGTCCGACCATGGACACGTTTGCTGTGCAACAGGACGATGCGATGTTACGGATCAACGGGTGGTACAACGACTTCCTCGAAGGGCAGCGACTGGAATGGCTGCGGCAACCGCGATAGTAGTATGCGTCAGCTGACATCGTATAGTGGAAGTTGCTTAAACTTCCTGGCGGACGGGGTCCTTAGCAAGATCCACTACGAGCTACGTGAAAACCAAGATGCGTCGGACTAGTGTTGCCGGTGTCGCCGTTGCTTAAGGCGGTTTTGTTTGCGGCAATGAGATTTAGGACTTGAGTGCGAACTCCAGCTTCTGGAAACAATCCAAAAGGAAACACTGTGGATAAGAAAGCCAAAAAGAAGCTGGAAGTGGCTCGTCAAAAGCTGACGAAACTTCAGCAACAAATCGCCGGCCATAAACAACAGCCAGACGATCCTGAGGAATTGCAGCGACTGGAACAGGAAACCGAAAAACTCCAGGCCGAAATCGAAAAGCTCAAGAACAGCTAAGCGTCTCTCGTGCTTAGCGCCGTTTTTGCTGGTTCTCGTTGCCACGCGCGTCTGAGACGCGTTTCATAGCAACGTTTTCCTGCATCTCTTTCGCACCAATTGTTGCGATTCTTCACCGCTCGGGTCCGGGCGTTTTCTCCGTTTTTCGTGTATCACGCAGTGGTGCGCGAATGGCACTGACTTTGCTCTAGCGTGAGCGTCGGATTTTCCGACAGATCAACGCCATATCAAATTCAGTCAACGAAATACGAATCCCAATGCACGCCGGTACATTGATCAAAATCGCAGCAGATCTTGCCACCGAATCGGGGACGCTTATCCAGGGCTCGCGAAGAATTCCTGAACAATCGCTACAGCAATACTGGATCGCGTCACGATGTCGTCTGCAGCGTTGGCAAATCGATCTGAAAACGTTCGAGATCGATCTTTGCAATCACCCGGATCGTTTCATAAGGATATGGCTAAAAGCAGAGCCACTGATGAACGAGATTCTGCAATCGGAAATGCTGACGCGAGTCTGGTCCGCTATTCTGAATGGAATCGAACAAGTTTGTCCGGTTCGAGATTGCGATTCGATTGGTCGTAGCACGCTCATCGGTCACCTGGAGGCAAGAAACCGAGTGCTACGCATGGTCGTGGACGCCGAATCTAAGGATATTTCGGCCGTTCGCCGGATGAATGAAATGAGAACGCAGACTGAGCGATGGACCGACTATCTGATTTCTGTGATCGCCGACAATGCCGACGTTTCCAGTTTTGGCTTTGACGAGCGGCGAGTCCAGGAATACTGCAAAGAGCGAAGCTGCTACCCGAATCCTGAACACAAAAACACGTTTGACGCCCTTAGCTTGGCAGCATTG
>JAGQPC010000083.1 GCA_020426925.1 Planctomycetales bacterium
TACACCGTCAGCGGAACTGCCCAGGCAGGGCTCGACTACTCGCCACTGTCAGGTTCGGTAACGATACCCTCCGGAATGAGCAGTGCAGAGATCCTCGTCCAAGCGATCGATGATTCGCTCGAAGAAGGATTCGTGAATGAGTCAGTCGTCATTACGTTGCAAGGCATTGTGAGCGGTGATCGCAACGTCGTACTTTCCAGCGAGGATAACCAGGCGACCATTGGGATTATTGACAACGATCCAGATGACGATGCGGACGGTATTGGCAGCAATATCGAGGATCCGGGTGGCCAGGGCTTTGATGGTAATCGGGACGGTATCTCCGATGCATTACAAGCCAATGTTGCGTCACTCCCGAATGCTACCAATGGCACGTACGTCACGATTGTGTCAGCCGACGGCGGTACTCTTGCTGGCGTGGTCGCGACGACGAATCCCTCGCCGGTCGATGTGCCGGCAGGAGTCGATTTTGCAGCTGGCTTTCTGGAATACGAGATTCAGAATGTTACGCCGGGCGGGGAGTCGACCGTCCACATCTTCACAGCTCCAGGAGCAACATTCACATCGTATTACAAATATGGGCCAACTCCGGACAACCATGCACCGCACTGGTACGACTTCCGATTCGACGGTACGACTGGTGCTAAGTTTGCAAAAGACCGCATAACGCTCATCTATGTCGATGGAATGCGAGGTGACGATGATCTAATCGCCAATGGTGTGATCGTCGATCCTGGGGGACCTGCAGGGGAGGCGCCCGCCGCCGATCTTCCGCTTGCTCATGCGGGCGGGCCCTATGTAACTACCGAAGGCTCTTCGATCACGCTCGATGCGAGTCAATCCAAAGTGGGCGTTTCGAACGGTTCGCTCACCTACGAGTGGGATCTGGACTATGACGGCCTGACGTTTGATCTCGACGAAACTGGCGTACATCCAACTGTGAGCTTCCCCGACAACTTGGCTGCACATACGATCGCTGTTCGAGTCACAGACTCGACCGATCCGTCCAAGTCAAGCATCGCTACCGCTGCTGTGCAGGTTTTCAATTTGGCTCCGCGGAACGTGGATATCGCGAGCAGTGTTGGCGAGCAGGTGTTGGCTGTCGGCAATACCGGGCAATTCAGCGGCAGCTTTAGCGATTTGGGACTGGTCGACACGCATTCGGCCGTTTGGACCTTTACGCATCTCGATGACCAAAACGAGAGCGTCACGGACACAAGAACTGGCACAGTGAGTCAAGGTACCGGCAGTGGCACAGTCACTGACTACTTTTCGTTCGATGCCGCTGGCGTGTACCAAGTCTCGTTGACGGTCACCGACGACGATGGCGGTGTCACCAGTTCCGCCACCTCGCTTTTTGTTGTTTACGACCCCTCTGCAGGCTTCGTGACCGGTGGAGGGTGGATCCAATCGCCAGTCGGAGCGTATACGGCCGATTCGACGCTGACGGGCAAAGCGAATTTCGGATTCAACTCGAAGTATAAGCAAGGCGCTTCAGTTCCGACTGGCAATACAGAATTTCAGTTCAAGATGGCGGACTTCAACTTCAAGAGCACCAGCTACGAGTGGCTGGTTGTCTCTGGCGCAAAGGCCCGTTTCCGAGGCGTTGGCACGGTTAATGGAACTGGTGAATATGGCTTCGAATTGACAGCCTGGGATGGAAACGCAAACGGCGGTGATGGGACGGACCGTTTCCGCATTAAGATCTGGATCGCCAATCAAGGCAATGGAATCGTTTACGATAACCTATTGGGCGCAGCCGATCAGGATGATCCCACCGCGATTGGCGGCGGAAGCATCGTGATCCACAAGAAATCCAATGCGCTATTGGCAGAGGGCGGAGTCGCAATGCACCAGGGCGGATCTGCGCTGACGCAAACGATGTTAAGCCAGGCAGTGGACCAGGTGACGCAAGCATTGCGCATGACCGGAATTGACGCACAGAACGTGAACAAACTGCAACAAATACACGTCGAAGTTGCTGATCTTCCCGACGCGATGCTAGGGATCTCGTCAGACACGGACTATGTTTGGATCGATCGTGACGCTGCGGGTCACGGCTGGCAACTAGATGTCTTGAACGAGTGGAGTTCATCCATCAGCGATGGAATGGATTTGCTGTCGGTCATCGCCCACGAATTGGGCCATAAGTTTGGTTTAGAGCATAGTGATGATGAACATAACTTCATGGCACCCACGCTTGCAGTCGGCATGCGTCGACTGGCTACTATTGAAGAGCAAGTTAGCGACTTGGATATGGCAAAGACCAGTCGTCCAAGTCTCGACGCCAATGTCTCACGCTCAAGTCTCCAGCACGAGGTGCGCCACCTGCGGAAGGAAGCCGAAGAAGTCCTGACCCATGACCATTTGTTCGCGACGCAAATCGCAGCTTCACTGAAACCAGATTTGCGGACTCCGGCCGTCAGGCCTGGTTCTGTGTTCCGTTATTGGAACGAACTGGACTCAGCCGACGAAGATTTGCTCCCACAGGATCTATTGGAGGAAATAGCATTGGTTCGATTGAACTGGCGTAATGGAACGTGTTGTTACCCCGAACACCGAGGAGGCCATGACGATGTGAAACTCAGTTAGGAATCCATAGGCCGCGCCGGCCCACTGTCGATTCTTATCAAGTCGCATTCGTACCGCCTTTCGCCATTTGAAAATCACCAGTAGGTCTTTCCTGACGAATTCTCGCAATCAGTTTCCCGCACGACGTCGTTCACAGAAACTTGGAGAGCCTCGAAGCGTTCGTTCAAACAGGAGCGTCGAGGCGAACATCCGGGACCAAACAGCGGGGAAATGGAACATGAACTTACCCCCAACGTCGAGCATTTCAACGGTGTTGATTGTTCAAGCAGGAATCGTCGCAAGTGCTTCTGTGGCTTGGGTTAATGGGCCGGCACTTCCACGAACGCCTTGGCGAAAAAGTTCAATAGCCGTCTTGTCGCCCCGACTAGTGGGGGTCATTGCACATGCCAGTGCCGATTCCCTAAACAGTTAATCGGAAGGGGTTTACGACATACCAGACTGCGCGGGTGTCATCACGACAGGACAGCCCTCGACAACGGCATGGCTTACCGGCCGGTTCTCGACCTCAGTTCAATCGCCCTGAGAATCGCGTCAAGAACTTGGTCCAGCCGTTGGCCGACGTCTTCGACCAGAAACCGTAAGACAAAGTATCCGTACTCCTGAAGCAATGCATCCTTACGGCGGTCACGACGATAAGCGTCTCGGTTGGAGAAGTGTTGACCACCATCTAGCTCGATCACTAATCGAGCATCTGCATCAATGAGGTCAACTTCCATGTTGCCCCAGCCGTCGAACGGAATTGGCAACTCCTGGTTCAACGCGAATCGGCCCTCTGTTTCGGGAAGAGATTCGAGACGGCGAAAGAGAAACGCTTCGCTCGCACTGCGGGCTCGGTCGAGCCCCTGCGCGTCCGAGTCAAACTCGCGGGCGACATGGACAAACAACTTTGCCAGCGGCGCGTCGACTCCGTCACGAACAAGCCGTCGCACCGTGGCCGCGTAGTCACTCTTCCATTGAGGATCGACCGGCAAAGGTATCTCCGTCGGCCATCCGGGAACGGCGCTACCAGGTAGAAGTACCGTGTAGCCGACCGATTCGTAGCCTGCGCAACGGCGATCGAACATGCGCGATAGCATTGGAATATTGAGGTCCGCGTAATCATAAACGCGAACTTCAGTCTTTCCTTCTTGCAATCGGTGCAGTCTGCCGACATATTGTGCGATCGTGCCACGCCAGGAAACTGGCAACCTTAAGAATAATGTGTCGAGACGCGGGTCGTCGAAGCCCTCACCAATGTACCGGCCCGTCGCTATCAGCACTCGATCTTCGTCCGGCTTGATTTCCGTTAGGCGCTGGGCGATTGCTCGAGATTCTTTGATTCCAGCACCTCCTTTCAAGACGACGACATGACGAATTTGTTTTTCGAGTTTCGTTGCAAGTTCGTCGAGATGATCCTTGCGCTCTGTCAGCACAAGTGGCGACCGGCCGTCGCGAATCGATTGAACGACGTCTTCGCAGATCATGCGGTTTCGGTCGTGATCGTGAATCAGTTCGCGGTAAAGGTCTTGGAACTGAATGCGCTGATCCTCATTGGCTTCGGAAACCGGACGAAACGCTGTCGGGCGGACGATCACCGAATGCTCAAACGGTCGAGCGATGGCTTCGGATTTCGCATCGACGCGATGCCGTACTGGGCCGCACTGCATGAAAATGATGGGGTGATGGCCGTCCTTCCGATGCACGGTCGCGGACAACCCCAAAACGTAACGTGCCTTAGTCCTTCGCACGACGAGTTCGAAACTCCGCGCCGACAAGTGATGACATTCATCGATGATTACGTGCCCATAATCGGCGACGCAGTCTTTGACTACGCCTTTGCGTACAAGACTTTGAATAATCGCTACGTCGATCTGACCTGTCAGCTTCTTGCGTCCACCACCGGCACGTCCGATGGACTTTGGCGGAATGCCGAGGAACTCAGAAAGCCGCTCCACCCACTGGTCGAGTAACTGTCGGCGGTGCACTAAGACGAGCGTGTTAACACCTCGCTCCGCAAGCATCCATGTCGCCACTACTGTCTTGCCGAATGCTGTGGTCGCGGACAAGACACCTGTATCGTGGCATAGAAGTTTCCGCGTGGCCGACTCTTGTTCCGGTCGCAACTCACCATGAAATGCCACGTCGATTGCGGTGCCGGAGACGCGTTCATCACGGATACGGGCTTCGATTTTCAGGTGGTCCAGCAAACTCAGAGTATCTTCAAGGCAGCCTCTCGGCAGTGCGAGGTGATTGTCGTAATTCTCAGCACAGTTGATGACTCGAGGCTTCCCCCAGGTAGGCAATCGCATCGACTGAGCTTTGTAGAACTCTGGGTTTTGAAAGGCGGCGAGTCGAATAAGGCGGTTTCGCAATGCCGGCGGCAAGTCCACTTTCGGTATGTAGACTTGATCGCTCAGTGTCAGTTCCAGATTGGTCGGTAGCTCCCCTGCGGGAATCAAATCAACGCATTTCTGCGATGGAGCCATTGACCACGGCTGACTTTCATCGTCGATGGCGGGAGCCTGCACGCCAATCACTCGGCCGCTCTTCGTAGCTCGATTGACTAAATCTTGGGCGGCGTCGAGCGACATGCGTTGAATGGACGACAGCAGCGCCCATTGGTCATCAAAGGGCGTGAAATCCTCGTTGATGAAAACACTATTGCCGCATTCCCGGGGGCGCTTCTGCAGTGGCAAAGCGATTAGATTCCCAAAGCCGCCTCGAGGCAATGTATCTTGGTTGGGAAAGAACCGGTCGTAGGAGTCGAATCCGAGGTCCGGTCGCCGCTCCATTGTTTCGGTTAGAACAGAGGAGCCGAGGCGACGCGCGATAGACGCCGGTATCGCCGTTTCGAAGAAGATCCAAATGTGGCCTCCGTTTCCAGACCGTGAGCGTTCAAGTGCGGCCGGAACATTAAACTGCCTACACGTCTCAAGTACGGCCATCGCGTCGTCTTGCCAATTGGCTTTGTCGAGATCGATGGCCAGGAAGAAACACGTCTCGTCCAAAAGCATTGGGTAGACACCGGCCACGAAGTCGTTTCCATGCTCATCTTTCCCGGTAAGATGACAACGGATCACGTCGTCCGTGACAGGAAGAAACACGCGATGTTGGCAATTCGCACATTTGACGCGAGGCTTTTCGCAGATCCCCGACACCCACTCATTGTTGCATACTGGCGAATAACCGGTTCTCCTTGTAGTACGGCTCTCGAAACGTCGAGGATAGACGTCTTCGCGGCCCCGAAAAAGCGAACGGAAAAGAGTGATCTTCTGTTTCGGTGGCGATCGATCGTTTACGCTGCCTCGAAGCATGGTAGGGTCATCAAGTTTCTCGTGTTTCGTGAATCCAGGTCCCGCCCCGCCAAACAGCGTTGAATTCTATCCCTGACCTCACCGCCGAAAGACATGGTACGACGAAGTCGGCGATCGCCGTGACAACTTGCTCCAGCGATTGGTCCGATTGCAGCTTACTGGCAAACGCGTTCCATTGTCTGTTCTTGTCGTTGTCCTGGAAGAACTCGTTTGTAAACGCAGTTGGCGTCTCATTTGGAATCGATGTTTGGCGACGTTGAAACGTGCTCGTGATTGCATTCGCAAGAGAACGTCCGTCGAAGTCAAAGTGCTCGGCGAATCTGTGTAGGTCGTAAAAGTCTTTCATGCGGCTGTTCGTGAAGCCGAGGTCGACCATGGCTTCAAGTTTCTCGGCGACGACTGTTTCCTTCGCGTAAGCTCGAAGTCTTGGCTGAGGAAAATCGAGCAGCGTGGGATACTCCACCTCGACGGGCGGTGGCACGGTGGCGTCACCAAATCCGATGTCTGCCTGCAGATGAATCCGAGCATTGCCCAGCGACGCGGTTAGTTTGACGCGAATGCCCTCGTATTGCTGGTCCTCTCTTATTTCATCAGCGACAAGGTTGTCTTGATCGAAGGCTAGCCCATCATCAACTGCTTTGATTGAGATGATATCAGCGAACAAACTGCGTATTCGCTGGACGTCCGGACGGCCGCTACCGAGGAAGTCCAAATCCTTTGTTGGCCGATGGAGCTGGTCGGTCCACACGTAGAATAGCGAACCTCCTTTCAGGATCAGCTCTTCCTTGTGTGGTGACACTGAAAGGCGGTAGAGCAGGCGTTCGTGCCCGTAGCGGACAAGGATCAGATTGAACGCCTCGCCAGTCAATTTGGCGTGGTTCATCAGTCGCTGCCGGACAGAGGCGGCGATGTTCTTTGGGTTCATGAAACTGCTTCCATGTAGGGTTTCATGACGGT
>JAGQPC010000084.1 GCA_020426925.1 Planctomycetales bacterium
GATCACCTCCTTTCTAAGGATAATCGATCGACATTGTGGTGACACTTGTCGGTGATCCGTGGACCTAGTACTCGTACAATAGGCCAAGAGGTCGCGCCAGCTCCGGCTGGCAGCTACAAATTGAAAAAGACAAAAAAACCGTCCGGGCAGAGCCAGCCCGAGGCGGTTTTTTTTGTGCGCCTCCTTTAGTATTACAACGCGTCGCGACGGCAACGGTAAATAGTTTTCTGACGGTACTGCGAGTATCTTTGTACTGGAAGTTGCCAAACTTCCGTCGCACCATATTAGGGGAAACGCATACTGTGACCGTTTCCGTGCCCTGGCATTCAATTGGTTGCTTCGGAATCTTCAGTGAGACGTGAGCAGGTCCAGCAATTGCCAGATTCGCAGTTGGAAATAACTCGTTTTTACTGTGATCTATCGAAACGTTCAGCACACTAAACGCAAAACAGAAACTTCATGGTTCATTAAAAAATAGGGGTTGCGAGCCGCCAAGTCTGGGATACGATGCGGCTACGAAGAACCGTTTTTGGTAGTTCGGACGAAGGAAACGCTAATTAAGGCACCGATATCTTGAAATCCAAGTGACGCAGGTCGCGGCGATTTCGGGTATGGGTGCCTTTTTTATGGATAGCAAATAGAGCCAATGATCAGTACCTGGGAGAAAATCATGAAAAAGCAGACTTTGAAATTTGTTGCAGCGGTCGGTGTTGCCGTTGCAGTTCTTTTTCCTTCAATGGCCATGTCCGAAATTACGGACGGTCTAGTGGCCTACTTCCCACTAGATGGGGATTTCAATGATGTTGTGGGTGGTCACAACGGAACGTTCATGGGAAGCGACACGGCTCCAAACTTCTCGGCTGGTAAATTCGGTGATGGTATCGATCTAGATGGAATCGACCAGTTCGTAGAAGTCGCTGACCCAGATGCATTCAATTTCGTTGGTTCCGATTTCTCGGTAGCCGCCTGGACACGTGTTGATGGATTCACCAAGAGCTGGCAAGCGCTGCTTGCCAACGGCGAAGGAAATCGCTGGCGTTTTCACCGACGAGGTGGAGAAAGCATCATTACGGGTAACGGCGGTAACGCAGACGTACCAGCCTACGATCCAGCCGCTCTTGGGCTTAACGCCTTGGACGATGGTGAACTTCATCACGTAGCATTGGTTTCTCGAAACGGCGATTCGGTAAATCTTTGGGTCGACGGTGTTAACGTGTCGACAGGTCCTGCTCCAACGGTTGAATTCACCGGGATGCCAGTCATGATTGGCGAAAACCCAGACGCACGAAACCGCACATGGGACGGCCTAATTGATGACGTCGGACTTTGGAATCGAGCTCTAACGGATAACGAAATCGGCGCACTTCAAACGCAGGCAATTCCAGAACCATCGTCGGCAGTCCTGGCGATTCTGGGTATGCTTTCTGTAATGGGCATCGGACGACGATTCCGCCGCTAACCGCTGTTAGCTAGATTTAGATACAATCGAAAAAAGGCCGCACGATTTGTGTGGCCTTTTTTTGTTTCTCTCAAGCTAACCAGCGACGCACAACCAGGAATGGCAAATCATGACGATCAATTCCCGATGCGTCGGAGTTTTGCGATTTTGCATGAGTCTGATCATAGCAGTCACCTGCAGATTGCATTGTAGAGTCTCGCTTGCAGCAGAGGAAAAACCAAACCATCCTGATCGTTTTCACCGACGACCAGGGCTACTTTGATCTCGCGTGTTTCGGAAGTCAGAAAAACAAGACTCCGCACACTTGATGAGCTCGATCTGTCTCGAAACACGCGGGTGATTTAGACCAGCGAGAACGCGTAACGTTGGACTTCTGTGAAAAACTATGTTGCGCGGTGGAACTCCCCGGAATGTAGGTCTGGAGTCTCGCCACTGCACCAACGCTCAAGAAGTTCGATGCGATCATAGTCTTCGCGATGGAACTCGCCCTCGATTGACGTGACCACAGCGAGGTCTTCCTCAACGTCAACGCAGAGTATTTCGGCAACCGAAGTCGAGCAGTGGCAACCAGCCGTCTTCGCATTCATCAAGTTTGCGAAGTTCCAATGTCGATTTTACCAGGTCGCCCCACGAGGACTCATGTCCGCCAGGAAGCCCGGTCAAACCATAAGATGGGCCAAATCCTCCGTTGCTGACCTCGGTGTAGCAGCGTTCAAGAACTTTTGGTAGTTCAATGTCTAGGGATTGCTCAACGAAGAAGATCGTCGCTGGTGAAGCAACGTCAAACCATTGAGTATTGGGATCACGACGAGCAGCATCACGCAACCGGGCAATCATTGCATCCATCTCGTTATTCCAATCGTGTAGCAACTGGTGAATTGAAGGCACATAAGCCAATGCGTGAAGCAACGCTTCCTATTTGCCTCTCAGCGTCTTGAGTCGTTCTGCGGCTACTCGGTCGATCCAGCTGCCACGGTACTTCGACCGCAACGTAGCGAATGCGGTGATTGCTTCGTCGTTGTTGCCGGATCGAACGATTGCTTCGGCTTGACGAAATTCTTCTTCGCCGATTGTCAGGACTTCAGATGCGATTCGGCCGGCTTCCTGCTGCGTGATCTCGATCGGAACCTTTTCGAGAATCGGAGGGTTGGGGTCGGTGAGAATTCCGAAAGCTTCCGGATTGCGTTCGCGGAACAACCTTGCTCGCATGTCTTGCTGCTGATTCATCGCGTCTCCTCCCTGGCGTCCCTTGCGCGGATCGATGTCGGCCATGACGATTCCGTCGGGGCCTTCCGCTTTGGCAAGGATTTCACCTCGAGGAGAGATGATCATCGATCCGGAACCTTTGAACGCAACTACGATGTAGACGTGGTTTTCCGCTGCGCGGACTCGCAGTGCTTGTGTCCCGATATCCCCTTCACCTACCGCAGCGCCGCCCATGGTTGGAAAAAAGATGATGTCGGCTCCTGACAAGGCAAGGCATCTAGCGGTTTCCGGAAAGACGAGATCGTAACATATCAGCATTCCAACCGTCCCCAGATCAGAAGTCGGGAACACGGGCAATGAAGTTCCGCGTTTCCGCGATGCCGATTCACTCCACGTAGGGCAGGTTTTGTGGTAGCGACCGATTTCTTTCCCGGAGCGATCCAGCAGAAATGCCGTGTTGTATGTTGCACCGTCCGATTCAACCAAGTCGCTGCACAGGACAAGATGCATTTCGTGCGAAGCAGCAGCTCGACCCAATCGTTCAATCATCCGGTTAACGGCCGCGGGCAGCACTTTGTTAGCGAGTGGTTCGTTCACCCCGTGCCAGTTCAGAAGCCCGAGCGTGTCCTCAGGAAAAGCAAGGACGTCGCATTCCAAATCACCTGCTTTGTGAACGAGGGACTCCAATGCATCGATGTTTTTGTCAACTGCCGCGAGTACATGCTGTGGATCTTTGAGTCGCCAGTCGATCAATCGGGGTTTGGTTTGAACTGCGGCGACACGAACCAAACCATTGTTAGGGGTTGCAGTTTGGGCCGATTCGTGAGGATCTTCTCCCGCAAATGTCGATTGCAGAGTCCAGGCCGCCATGACGATGAAGACTGCTGCAACTCGGAAAGGCATGTGTTGTTTTCTGCTGACCATCGATTCGACTCGCTCGGTTCGTTTTGGAATGGTTGATATCAGGGATTTGCGTCGCGTATCTAGTTACTCTGACCCGACAATACGTCGCCACTTGTCAATGAATTCCTGTTTTTGGAACAGCTCGGGATTGACGACGCCAGTCGGTTTTGTGCCATTGGAAACGTCGAGCAGACTTTGACAGGCCGTGCGGCCGATGTCGCGAAATAGCTCGTGAGTCCAGGCGATCGAATGTGGAGCAAGGATGACGTTATCGAATTCAGCAAATCTGTGCGGCGATGTGACGGGCTCGTTTTCGAAGCAGTCGAGCGCCGCTCCGGCGATGGTGCCCTTTGAGAGCGCCTCGAAGAGTGCGTCTTCGTCGACGATGCCTCCGCGAGCAAGATTCAACAAATACGCATCGTTTTTCATCATCGCAAGTTGTTCGACGCCGATGAGTCCTCTCGTGTGGTCGTTGAGCGGACAATGCAAGGAGACAAAGTCGGCGGTCGATAGTAGTTCGTGCAGCTCCACGCTTCGCACGCCGGTGTCGGCGAACACGTCGGGTGAAGCGACCGGGTCGTAAGCGATCGGTTGATTCATTCCCAAGCCTTGCAGCAGCTGCACGAGTTTTCGTCCGATGCCACCGAGCCCAACAACGCCGAGCGTTCGGTCTCGTAATTCGCAGCCCATGTACTGACTGCGTTCATCCCAACGACCAGTTCGAACCAGTTGATCCTTCTGAAACATTCGGTGAGTGAGTGCGATCATCCATCCTACGGTCGCTTCAGCGACTGGCCGATCAACGGCTCCCGGAGTAATCGTCAACAGAACATTGTTTTCTGTACACGCCGCGACATCGACCGAGTCGTAGCCGACTCCAAACCGGCTGATCGCTATAAGGTCTTTAGACTCAATCAACGAGTTGGCTGTCACTTTTGGCGTTAGGACAAGAACCGCGTTGTAACCGGCCAACTGGTCCGGAGTCATTTCACTTCGGTGTTCGGCGAATTGTGAAACATTGATGTGATCGTGACCTTGAAAAGTATCGAGCCCAATGTCCGCGTAACGCGGCGTTCCGGATTCGTCGTAAAAGTCGGCGGTGAGAGCAATGCGGAATTTAGAAGTCATCAGTTTCGCTCGGCTTCAACAAACAGAACTTGCAACACGGACATCAAGCGTCTCGACCGTCGGCAGAATCGAGACTCGTCGCAGGCATTCGGTCGCGGCCGACAGCGTTAAGCGCTTGATGAAGTGATCTCAACAGCAGCCCGCTGTCCGCGCCGACGCCCAGCATGTGAAAGTCTTGTTCCTGTCGCTGGAGCAGGTTATCGATGCTTGTTGTCATCACACCGCAATGTTTGCCCGCCGATCGGATCGAATCTTTCAGCTGAAGAATCTGCTCTGCGACACCAGGCCCTTCCCATTGCCCGCGATAACCGGCGGTTGCCGAGAAATCGGCTGGCCCGAAAAAGTACACATCCGTGCCGTTCACATCGCACATTGCCGGAACGTTAGGAATTGCAGCAACGCTCTCGATGAGCGGAATCACCAGCACGTTTTCGTTTGCTTCGGAAGTGTGTTCCGCCAAGCACTGGCCCCACGCGGTCGCTCGTTCGCCACCAATTCCGCGTCGACCCTCGAGCGGATAGTGCGCATCGCTGATCGCCGCTTCCAGATCTTCGACGGTCTCGACCCATGGAATCACGATCCCATCTGCACCGATATCGAGTGCACGTTTTGTGAGCGACGTGCTGCGTTCCGCAATGCGAACAAGCACCACAGTGTCACTGCGGAGTCCCGCGCGAATGTGCTCGTTGATCTCCTTCCAATCGAGATGCCCGTGCTCGGCGTCGATGACGACCCAGTCCATTCCGAGCGCGACCGCCATTTCAGTGATGCTCGCCGATTCCAGCGTGACCCAAAGTCCGTAGACTGGCAGGTTCTGGGAAAGCTTGGATCGAAAGCGTTTTAGTGCGTTCGTTTTCATCTTTATTTTGCTGATTGGTTGTCGTCGGCGGGATGTGCTCGCCACCAATTCGCTAGGATCGACGAGACCGTATTCATGACGGGGCCGAAGACGATTGGGACGAGCCCCAGCGTGGCGACTTTTCCAAGCGTCTTGGCGAGTCCCGCAGCCATGCCCGAGTTTTGTAGGCCGACTTCCAGCGAGATCGTTCGGCAAGTAATTCGATCCAAGCCCAACAGTTTGCACACGCCATAGCCCAACGCAAATCCGGCCGTGCTGTGAATCAAACACGCTACGATCAGCAACGCCCCAACTTGCATCAGCTTGTCTCGGCCAATCGCAACTGTCAGCACCGTCATGATGAGGATTCCGACCATCGAAACCACGGGCATCACTCGATCGAGCCACGAGAGCCGATGATAGATGGAATGGTGGAAAACGAGCCCCGCAAAAACGGGTAACAGCACGATTTCCGCCATGCTCCACATCATCGAGTACACGTCAACTTCGACTAATTCGCCAGCGAGCACCTTCATCATTATCGGTGTAAGTAGCGGCGCGAGCAACGTTGAGAACGCTGTCATCGTAACTGACATCGCAACATTTGCTTTCGCAATAAAGGCCATGACATTCGATGCCAAACCGCTTGGCGAGCATCCGACCAGCACAAGTCCCGCCGCGATTTCCGGCTGCAAGCCGAAGGTGCGAGCTAGGCCGAATCCAACCAGCGGCATGATCGTGAATTGGCAAGCGAGCCCAATCAAGACGCCAGTCGGCATTTGGAATACTCGTGTGAAGTCGGTAATGCTGAGCGTCGTGCCCATCGCGAACATGATGATTTGAAGAACAGGGATAAATATGTCACTCGTGTCTCGATTGGCCAACCAAAAGAACCATGGCGGAAAAGTGAGCAGTGAACTGTGAAATGTCATCCCAATGGTGACGCCCGTGACGATCCAGATCGTAAAGGCCAGCTGGCGAAGTAGTCCGTGGCCCGTCGAAGCCGCGAACGCGAAGCTGAGAAAACAATATGCAAATGCAGAGCTGGCGGCCGACGTTCTTCCGGTTGACCAAAAGAAGACACAAGCCAATGCGAAAAGTCCGCTCAGTGCAAGCAACGCGTAGCAAAGATACTGTCTTACTTTGGACGATGCTGCGATCGAGTCTGCGTCATTCACTGGCTGATTCTCTCTCACCGGCAAGCGTGTTGTTACGAATTAGTCGTCAACTCGATCTATCATTGCCACTCCATATGGCGGGAGTGTGATGGCAAGCTCTGGTGCCGCTTGTGAAACGTTTGCACCGAGCACCTGATAGTCTACCGACTTTTCATCCAAGCCACGTAGCGTCACGGTCTGCTCTTCGCCTGTCAGATTTCCGACTAGCACACGCATGCGGTCTGCCTTTCGCAGAGCGATTCCGACTGCAGCCAACTCATTCGATGTGTCGACGTTGAGGATAGAGTTGGCATCGAATTCACCGATCGCGCGCAGAACTCGGTAGACCGGAAAG